>JAWXCD010000092.1:0-18283 GCA_034440535.1 Verrucomicrobiota bacterium
AAAGAAGAATCCCAAAGGGATTCCGTCGAACAGCCCAGGGTTGCTCGTCCTCGAGAAACCCTGGGTAAAACCCGGCTCACGCACAACCCCAAAGGGGTTACGCCAAAAGATTGCACCTGCAATTAACCTCATTGAAATAACTCGGTCCGCTCGAAATTTGATAAGTTATGTCACTTATGACGGACTACACTAGGTAACTTCTTCCTATTAACAAAGGGGTGCTGGTTTTCCTGAAAGGCGGGCTTCGAGAATCTTGATGTCTGCATCCACCATCAACCGCGCGAGATCGGCGAAACGTGTTTTGGGTTCCCAACCTAATACATCTTTTGCTCGGGAATAATCTCCGATTAAAAGTTCAACTTCAGCAGGACGTTCATATCGGACGTCATATTCCACATGCTTTTGCCAATCAAGCCCGGCATGACCAAAGGAAATTTCCAGAAATTCCTTAATTGAGTGCGTCTCGTTTGTGGCTAAAATGTAATCGTTAGGCTCATCGTGTTGAAGCATACGCCACATGCCCTCAACATATTCAGGTGCAAAACCCCAATCGCGCTTGGCATCCAAGTTGCCCAGATACAATTTTTGTTGGCGACCCGCTTTAATATCAGCCACAGCGCGTGTAATTTTACGTGTGACAAAAGTCTCGCCACGGCGCGGGGATTCATGGTTAAACAAGATGCCGTTACATGCAAACAGGTTATAACTTTCCCGGTAATTGACAGTAGCCCAGTAAGCAAAAACTTTGGCGCAACCATAGGGGCTGCGGGGGTAAAAAGGTGTAGTTTCTTTCTGAGGCACTTCTTGAACCTTTCCAAACATTTCGCTACTTGAAGCTTGGTAAAACTTAGGTTTCACCCCGGCCTCCCGAATGGCTTCGAGAATCCTGATCGTTCCTGTGCCTGTGACATCTGCTGTATATTCGGGAATATCGAAACTGACTCGGACATGGCTCTGGGCCGCGAGATGATAAATTTCATCGGGCTGCAGTTTATACAAAAGTTTCACCATGTTCACTGAGTCAGCTAAGTCGCCGTAGTGAAGGAATAATTTTACCCCGTGGATATGTGGGTCCTGGTAAAGGTGATCAATACGCGAAGTATTAAAAGTACTGGCCCGACGAATAATGCCATGAACTTCATAGCCTTTTTGGAGGAGGAGATCAGCGAGGTATGAGCCGTCCTGACCCGTAATGCCGGTAATGAGTGCTTTTTTTGCCATATCCAAGAATATTTAAATTATATAATCCCGTTTTAGGGATGCGTTAAACCTTATTGAGCCGGTGAATGTAGGCAAAACACATCGAAATGCCAGCGAATTGTAAATGATCAAAAGGTGACAAAATCAAGTGGAAGCTAAATTTGAATTTACTCCACGTGCCAAGTCATGAGATAACCTTGCTTCCGGAGATGAGAATCCGAGTACTTTTATGAAGGCACAAGGCACATTTCTCTGGGCTTCCTCGATAGCACTTTCCTGGTTATGGGGGTTAGGCCTCT
This sequence comes from Verrucomicrobiota bacterium, assembly GCA_034440535.1. Classification (GTDB taxonomy): domain Bacteria; phylum Verrucomicrobiota; class Verrucomicrobiia; order JAWXBN01; family JAWXCD01; genus JAWXCD01. Next base: position 1,500 of record JAWXCD010000092.1, read on the forward strand.
TTTTCTCGGTTCAAATTAGTGTTTTATTCGGATTTACTGGCCTGCTGTGTTTCGCCATTCCTAATGCCCTCGGGTTGATTTTGTTTGGAATGATGACACAAGACTTTGCGACTCGCGAGCAGACAGCGGATAAATTTGAGGCGCGTTTTCTGGGCATTGCCAAACATTTCCGTGCGAACTTAATTTTTTATCAAGTGCTTGCAGTGGCGTTGAGTGTCTTTGCTCTCCTCAAATATGGGATTCTCCCGACAAAACTTCCTGTGGCTGTCATGTCCCTAGGTTTAATTGCGCTCCTTTTTCTCGGGATTGCCCTCTACATCGGGGACAGATTTGACATTAAGGGGATCAAGTGGGTCCATTTTTATTACCTTTTGGGGATTTTATTATGCATGGGAATTATTTACGCCACAGTGGTTCATCCCAATAATGAAATTTTTAGTAAGGGAAATTATGGGAATGGATTGAGGCCGGTGTGGGGCGCAGACTTTTGGAGTTACTTTATACCAATGGGGATTGGGTTTCTAGTTGGACCATGGCTGGATTTGCAACAGTGGCAGCGTGCAGTGCAGATACGACGCGAACACGGATCCATTCGTAACGCGTATATTCTCGGGGCCGTCATCTTTTTCAGTCTTATCGTCGCTCACGGGCTGCTGGCCATGTGGGTTTTGGAATTACCAGGCCAACCCTTATATGACACTATCAAATACGGGAACCCTGCTATCGCTGCTAAATCAATCATCACAAAATTTTTGTTAAGCACCCCTGCCGGAATAAATTCACCTGCGGTATGGGCTTATCTTGGTTTTGTGGCATTAGCGATCATTTCGACCCTTGATAGTGCTTATCTCGCCACGCGCTGGTTTCTACAAGAGAATATAAAGACCAGTGATAGTCCCCTGCTCAATATAGTTCCAAAATCACTCCTCACCTCGCCGTTGCCTTACGCGGTTCTCGCAGGGTTTATTGGATTGGTCACCGCATTAATGCCCATTGAGTTGGAATATTACATGATATTTTTTGCCACCTTTTTTGTGGGCTTTGACCTATTGCTTATATTCCATTTTCAAAAGCAATATCCCCAGAACCGCCCGCACATGGAATATTTTGCGGTGGCCCTCATGTCGCTCGCGGTATTTGCGCTAGGCTACTTTAGCACGGACCATAGTTGGTTCATGATTATTGGTTCATTGATGCCCGTGGTTCACGCTCTTTTAGATTATTTTACCGCAAAACTGCCGCCCATGGCTGAGGTGAAAGATCGTTTGGTTGAGTTTAAGGATTCCGTGTCAAAGGAAGTCGCCAACATTGCCACAAGTGCCATGGGTACCGTTACAAAGATTTCGGTGGATGGAGAAGGGGTCATGCATTCGCCCACCTACATGGAGGGTAAATGGTTCGTATACACATTTACCACGACTTACGCGGATACAAATTCAGTCGGTAACGTTTATTTTGCCAACTACGCGATTTTTGTCGGTAAAACCCGCGAGTTATTTTTCAATTATGCCATGCCGAATTTTGATGTCAAAACCACTCAGTTTTTCATTCTTACCCGCGAGTTTTCCCATAAATTCATCAGGGAAACCATCGAGTTTCAGAAGCTTGTTGTGAAACTCAGAGTGGCTTCTTACAATCGCAAGTTCGTTGAGCTGGAGCATATCATTCTTGATGCGAAAGGCGCCACAGTCGGAAAAGGGAAGCAGACATTAATGTTTGTTTCTGTGGGTGATTATAAATTGCTCGATATACCGGGGGAAGTCCTGTCTTGTTTTCTAAGATACGCGTAAAGATTTGCTAAAAGGTATCGCAAACTTACGACTTTAAAAAAAGATGGTCGTCGTCCAAGTCCCAAAATTGTTTGGGCTACGCTGCCCGTAAAACTCCTCGGTCATATGGGTATACCCGTATCCAAATTGGAAAGTATCGTCGAACGTGAGTAGGAATCCAACCTGCCATTCACCGACAAGTGGTCTCTCTTCCACACTGTGGCTACTTTCAAAAGTGTTCCCCTCAAGGAATGTATTATGTTCGACGGCACGTCCGGCCGCCCTTCCATAAAAGTAAAAACCAAATCCTTCTTTAGGGAACGCAGTAGAGGATTGTATTAATTCGATCCTGCCCGGTCCGAAATCATCGGGCAAATTCCAACCCACTCGTACAGTTGCGCCTCCAACCGCGTGCCTATTAAATGACCCTATTGTGGCACCCGCTTCAGGAATTGCCTGTATCGCAAAGTTTGAATCGGAACTTTTCCATACCTCGAACTTCCATTTCCGGGAGTATGTTAAGTTTAGCCCAGGCTCATTCTTTAATTGGTTGGCCCAACCCGCCGGTGTTTGAAAATCAGCTTCCTGATGAACAAATCGCTGGGCCAAAGATGCGAGGGATATATCTCCAGTCACACCAAAGTCGAGCTCTACATTGTCGAGAATAGATGCATCAGCGCGTTGCCAAAAAGCTCCCACGTATAAAAAACCCGCATAAGGTCTATCGTTGAAGAGCAATTCATGCTGGCGTAGATTTTCAGGCGTGTAAATGGCTTGGCCGAAGGTGTACCCCCCCGCAAAGCGAGAACCGTCGTGGGTACCTGGAATCCATTGCCCTAATTGCTCAGCCCATTTCGGGTGGTGCGCCAAGGCAAATTTTATACCGCTGGTGTAATGACGATCTGTGCCGTTAAAAGGCATTCCAATTCCACCATCGTTATCAAGGTAAAACTGGAGCGTGAATTGATCGGGCTCAGACGTAATTGGGTTGGCTTCTTTTATTTCTGGGGCGGTCACCACATAAGGTCCCGCAAGGGCACTTGAGATTTCAAGGACCACGGCACAAAGTAGAAAAGCAGAGAATGCCCTGCACGGAAATGACATAAGGAAACTAAATATTAAGTGGGATTATTAAGGAATCAAGGCTTTCGTAAGTAATGAGATAAATACGCCTGCCGCCATAACTACTAGCATATTTACTTTAAACTTCACCAGAGCGACAAACGCGGTAATCGACAGAATAATCGCCGATAGGTTTAAACCATTGTTCCCTATAAAAACAACTGACGCAAACCATACGGTCAGGTTAAGCATGACTCCAACAACACATGCAGAGATAATGGATAATATTGATTTTAAAGCCGGGTTATTGGAAATTCGCTCCATATAAGGTGCGCCGGCAAAAATAAAAATGAACGAGGGGACAAAAGTGCACCAAGTCGTTATGAGCGCACCCAAAGTTGCTGCGGTTTCCCGCGAGAGATTCCCCGGGTTTTGCCACGCACCTAAAAACCCTATGAATTGCAGAACCATAATTAATGGACCAGGCGTTGTTTCTGCCAGTGCAAGGGCGTCTATTAATTGATCAGGAGTGACCCAGTGGTACGTTTCAACCGCGTGTTGTCCGACGTACGGAAGAACCGCATACGCGCCGCCGAAGGTTACAAGTGCTGCTTTGGAAAAAAAGACGGCCTGTTGAAAAACAATATGGCTAGGACCCAGTAAAAAAAGGATGAGTAATGGGAAAGAAACCCAAATAAGAATTCCGAAGAATACAGTTTTAAGAATCTTAAAGCCGAAGGTTTGAATCGTTGTGTTTTGTATAGGGACAGAACTTTTTGACCGACACAAGAAGCCCACCAGAGCGGCACCAGCCAGTACGATTGGAAAAGGAACGTGAAGAAAAAACAAACTCAAGAATGCTCCTATACACACCCATACGTGCGTTTTGGTTTTTAAAGCCTTTTTCGCAAGGCCAACGAGTGCCGCGGCTACGATGGCGACTATAACGGCTTTTAATCCGGACAAAGCCGTGGTTACTGAGGGAAGTTCGCCGATCGTCATATACATCCATGCGAGGCCCAAGAGAATGAAGACGGAAGGGAGTATAAACAATAAACCCGACACGATGCCCCCCCGCACGCCATGAAGTTTCCACCCGAGGTAGGTGGCGAGCTGCTGAGCTTCTGGCCCAGGAAGGACCATGCAATAATTAAGGGCTTCCATGAACCGTTCATCGGAGATCCACTTTCTTTGTTCGACGACTTCACGATGCATTATCGCGATTTGACCAGAGGGTCCACCGAAGCTAATCCATCCCAGCTTGAACCAGAACCGGGCCGCTTCTCCGAAGGTTGGTATACTGAGTTCCTCCTCTTTCATGGTTCCACTTAAAGGGACTGGAGAAAGAATAGGCAACCAAAAATTCCCCGGTCTCAGGCATTCCTAGTCACACAAACGGAAGCTGTGGGAGATGTTTGGCGAGACAACACAGAAAGCGATTTGAAGAACTTGTGCGTCATATTGAACTTCAACTTTGCTGCCATTTGACGCATCGTATAAACTCTACCACTATGCTTAGCACTGACGATTTTTTGGAGGTTTTAGATAAGTCGGACTTGATGTTGGTGGTGATGCATCCCGACGGAACATCAGCTCTAGTCAACCAGTGTCTCACCGAAAAACTGCTGGGCGCGTTTTATCCCGATCGTCCAGAGTCCGATTATTTAGGTCAAAGTTTAGAAAATATACTACCAGATGTCGCCATCGCGCAATGGTTGGCCACGTTGGTGGAAGAAATTTTTCAAGGCCAACGCGATGCGATCCGGGAGGAGTTTGTTCTGCAATCGGGGACGGTCAGGTTTTATTTAGAGGTTCAGGCGTTTCCTAAACACGGGCCCACAGGAATTGAAGCTGTCGTCATTCTTCTTAAAGATTTGTTTTATGAGAAAAAACTGCTGAAACAGCTTCAACAGGCAGAGGACGTTTTTACTTTCAAGGAAGTGCTTCTCGGTGCGTCCAATGAATTGAACAATCTGATGTCAATCCTTCTAAGTTATTCGGATTTAATGGGACTTCGGGTGGGCACCGATCAAAAGCAAGCGGATGAAATGACTAAGGTGAATACCCAAATTCAACGCGCACGCGGTATTATCGCCGATTTGCTGCTGCTCGCCAAAGAATCAGGCAACCTATTTGGGCGTGTCGCTCTAAACCCAATTATTCAGAGTGTTGCGAATATGCGAAAGTACGAATTAGGAGTTAACAACCTTCAATTCGAGCTTGAGCTTGAGGAGGTTCCAGATGTCGCAGGAGATCCCCATCGTCTGCATCAGATGATTCTTACCCTTCTGAATCATTGTATGGCTGGGATCATATCCTCAGGGCGCTCCGGAAAAATTAGCGTGCGCTCATACGCGCAGGAACATTACGTTCACATTATCTTTTCTGATGACGGGCCTCCTTTCGATCCTGATGAACTGAGCCATATCTTTGACCCCTTTTATAAACCGACTCTGAGTGAGCGCAAAAACAATATTGGCTTGAACATCGCTCGTCGTATCGCGAGAGAACACTCGGGGGACCTCATCGCGACTCCTCTTGAATCACGTGGCCTTCAATTCATGACGATTATTCCTATAACGGAGGTTTCGGATCTGGAGCCGGTGGAATTCAATCTGTTTCAGGCCGAGAACCAATCGTTGGGAAGCAATGGTGCAGCTACGGCAAAATACAAAAAAATCATGATTGTTGATGACGAAGCCGGCTTGCGTGAAGTGCTCGCTGAGCTTTTACAGGTTATGGGATTTGATCCAGTGGCGTGCGGTGATGGACGTCAGGCGTTAAGCATGATTGTCCGCGAAAAGCCCGATGCCATCATTTCTGACATGCGCATGCCGTTTGTTAATGGAACAACACTTTACAAAGCTGTCAAAGGGATGAACCCTCGGCTTGCGGCTAATATGTTATTCATTACAGGTGACGTCGTCCGCACTGAGTCGACAGAGTTTTTAAAGGAAAACAACCTGCCGCATCTCAATAAACCTTTCACACTGACCCAGCTTGTCCATGCGCTGGATTTTCTTGCTCAAACTGAGGATCAACGATTAGCGACTCCCGCTCTTTAAACAGACAGCTTATAAACATGAAGGGACTGAATCTATGAACGCCCGTGTTATTGATGGAAAACAAATTGCCACTTCGATTAATGCAGAGACAAAGGCGTCCGTAATTGCGCTCAATGAAAAAGGAATAACCCCTGGGTTAGCCGTAGTCCTCGTGGGTGACCGCCCTGACTCGGAACTTTATGTCGCGAAGAAAGTTGAAACATGTGCCGCACTAGGAATTTATTCCCAAAAAGTACACCTCCCCGCTACCACCTCTCAATTGGAACTTCTCACACTGATTGATCGCTTGAATAACGATCCCAAAATCCATGGGATACTCGTGCAATCACCGCCCCCTAAGCATATTGATGAATCAGCTATCGTCCACGTTTTAAACCCCGCCAAAGATGTGGACGGATTCCATCCGATCAATGTTGGGAAATTGGCCATGGGTGACCCAACAGGGCTTGTTCCGTGTACACCGTCCGGATGCCAAGAGTTGCTTCTCCGAAGTGGGATTCAAACGCAAGGGGCACACGTTGTGGTTGTGGGCAGAAGTATGATTGTTGGAAAACCGGTCGCACTACTGCTGATGGCCGCAGGGCCTGGGGGCGATGCGACCGTGACTGTATGTCATTCCAAAACCCGGCATTTGAATGAAATAACGCGCCAAGCGGATATTTTGATTGTGGCAATGGGAAAACCTCAGTTTATCGGAAAAGAAATGGTGAAAGAAGGGGCAGTGGTCATAGACGTGGGAATTCATGTCATCAATGATCCAACAAGAAAATCAGGTAAACGCACAGTGGGCGATGTGGCTTTCGAGGAAGTCTCGCAAGTGGCCTCGCACATCACGCCTGTCCCGGGTGGAGTAGGACCAATGACCATTGCCTTATTAATGCGCAATACAGTCAAGGCCTGTCGGCAAGCGGCGGCACTCTAAGTAAGCGCATCAATTAAAGTGATTTTTGAAGTTGGTACGAATCTTGTTCCATATTGGGCTATGCCAAAGAAAAAATGGACTGGATTGAAGAAGTTTGTCAATAAATCAAAAGCCATCGTAAAAATTAACGTGCCTCAGCAGAGTTTTAAAAACCTGACCCAAGAAGGGTTAACTTATATGGAACGACTTTTAGGCAAACTCCACATGGGTTAAGTCATGTGGAGTTTTGGAAAATCAGGTTCCTATATTCTCATCAAAAATCTTTTTGACCGAGGGTCGAAGCAGGACCATTAATGAGAAAATGCCGAGCACAGTGCCGAAAGGCAAATGGATGCAACTGATAGCTGCTGAAACAAGGCAGAATGTTCTATATCGCCGCATTCTCAGAAATAGGCCGGTCATCAAGTTTTGGAAGAACCTGAGAACACCCCATAGTGCGAACAAGCTATAAAACACGAGTATTCTACGAAACTGAGGAGGCAAAGTCGGTCCGCCTCTGGGTGACTTCGCCGCCTCAATAAAAATGAAGTTCATGAAGGAAAAATGTATAGCAATGAAAATCCGATGAGCGAGAAACCTGCGCTCACAAAAAAGCAAATTGAGAGCACCTTCAGATGATCTGAATCAGGCGTTACGGGTTGAGGAAGAGCAGGAGGCGGTTGCATAAGGTACAAAAGAGATTAGAAGGGACGAAATATTTTCCAACTCAAATAACCTTGAAACACCCACCAACCCACTTAGGCCATTGAAGCCGCAGTAGGTCCGGAGCTGAGCTTGTTACGCTAGCATCTGCGCTTCTTTGAGGACCTGTGTGGAATCAGTCTCTACATTATCGGCCTCATTTTCCTCGGGCAAGGGTGCTCTGTAAACCCAAGTCGGATCTTCTTTTTGTTTTTTCAAAACAATGGCCAAGTGTTGCCAGCATTCGATGATTGATTTTGGCGCGGGTGGCATGTGCGGCTCCATGACTTTGCTTAATTTCTTCAGGTTGTAACAGGGCACTGAAGGGTACATGTGATGCTCGATATGATAATTCATGCGCCAGTACAGAAAACTGAAAAACCAATTGGTCGTATACGATCTGCAACAAAGACGGAAATCTGGCACACTGGATGGCAATCCTGCGTGCTGTGGGAAACCCACGATTATGGCCAGCCACAACCCAGTAAATGAAGCGAGAGTCACTAAAAAAAGCAGGGGCCACAGTTGAAAATAGATAAATGTGGCTACTAACAGGGTGTGCCCCACGAGGACTAACCGGGACCAATTTGCCAAGTCCTTACGTTGTTTGGCATTTGTTTCTGGTAAAATTTTATTTTCCCAATGACCTTCTAGGTTCAACCGAGCATAACGCCAGTGCGTATGCAGGACTTGTTTTATCATGGGCAGGTTAATAGTGAACCCCCAGAACCAGGACATGGGTTCGAGCTTGATGGGCTGCACGATTTCAAAATCAAGTCCTTCATAAGTTGTCACTTGATGATGTTTCACGTGACTCGCGCGGTAGTGGTTATGATTCCAAAAAGTTAAAAATGAACAGATTCGAAGGAAGAAATCGTTAATCCAGGCTGTTTTAAAGACCGACTTGTGACTCAGCTCATGAACGGCAGCCGATGGCCCGAGGAATGTAAAAAAAGTGCAATGGATAAAGGTTAATAATACCGTCACAGCTGGGTCCCACTTGTACCATGAATAATAGGCGGTAATTCCCGTGGCAATGACGAGTGCAAAATGGCCACCCGCTTGAATGAACCCATGAAGATCGCTGCGTTGCATCAGCTGGCTCATCACTTTCTTTTCAACGGCAACACGATGCCATTTCACCTGTTCATCTTTGGTCAATGGTGTGTGGGCAGTTTGGGTCGTCATAGTGAGTTATTTGAATAAAAGGATGAATGTAAATCAAAACCTATTCATGCTCAATAGGGAATTGTGAGAAAGCTTACTTTCGCCCTATTTTGCCACTTCTTCCATAGGCCAGTCTTGACCTAAAACGAATGTTTGTAAGGATGTGCTTACAAATATGCTCAAATATATTGGCGCTCTTTTCCTTGTGTTGGTTGTTTCTCAATCAGTTTTCGCCCAGACAAACTCAATCACTGTTTCAGGTAGAAATTGGTTCCGGATGGATGAGCCCATTTATATCCATTTGCCGTCCAAGTCCAAAAACGTTGAAGTGAGTGCGACTTCAGGTTCCGAGAAATGGACTTTTTCCGGAAAGAGTATTAATGAAGCAGCGGTTTTTACCATCGTCCCTTTTGTCTTATCCTCGGGGGAATGGACCATTTCAACTACCGAAGCCACGGGGAAAATAAATATCGTTGCGATCGAACCACAGACGCCGTTCTCCTTTAATGTTTACCAAGGGAGTCTTGACGACGGTACACCCGCTTTTTACGAAGAAAACATGAAAGGTGATGCGCGTGCCGACAAGTTCAAGGGCATTTTAGGGATCAACCATATGATGTTGCAAAACAGCGGGAATCCTTTGACGGTCCCGGTCGTTGACCTGCTCACGCGCCATGGTATCCGGTTCAGCACCCAATATTACGTGGCCGGCCAGCATCAGCCGGAGGGATTAGGGACGGATTGGTCAATTCCCGAAGTAGTAACTTCGAGCCGGTTGCGCACAAAGTTAGGGGTACATTATTTGCGGTTCTACAAAGGATTTACAGGGATGCATTACGCCGACGAACCGGGCTTGGCCTATGGTTATGTAAAAACCGATGGTTCAATGGAGCCTTATCAAAGGAACGTTCCAGGACCGGAAGGCGCAATCCTGACGCCCCTTGGAATCGGTGCGCAATATGAGGAATACACAAAAGCCACCGGAAAGCCTGCTCCTAAACCATTTGAACCCCAGGCAAATTTGGAAAGTTGGATGGATTTTAATCGCTGGCGCCTTTCGATCTTGGGCAACGCTTTCGCAACTTTTACCAAGGATGTCCATGAAATCGATCCTCAGCTCATCGGGTTCAGTCAAATTTATGCGTGGGCCTATACGAGTGACGGCGAATACCCCCCACTCAACGGGTTAGGTGTCGATATTCTTGCCACTCACGCATACACTGATAACTCTATTGGATTGTGGTATCCGCTTCATGAAACAGATGCCATGCGCAGCGGTGCCTGGAACAAGCCCCTTTGGATGATGCCGGTTTGGAGTGGGATGCAACCCCACGAAGGGGACGTGCGCGCGCTCATTTACGGAACCGTTGCGCGAAAAGTCGAAGGTATAACGTGGCCGCTCGACTGGGCTCTCGATTGGCCTGAGGCGAAGGAAGTCACGGAGAAGTTGCTCCCCATTTCAGGTATGCTTACCGACCTAAAAAAGAGCCGAGACCAAGTCGGCATTTTTTATAGTAAGGATCAATCTATTTATTCATGGGTCAAAAATCCTAAAGATCACTTTTCCAATCGGGACTATGTCGGGCGCGTGATGGGAGCTTGGCTGATGTGCCAAGCGATACAAACGCCTGGAACCTGGTTGGTCGAGGAGGAGTTACTCGGAAAGAACGTTCCTTCTCATAAAGTGCTCCTTGTCCCCAATCTCACCTATGCAAGACCGGAAGTAAAAGACGCCTTGGAAAAGTATGCCCAATCGCACCTGGTCCTCCTGGACGCCTCATCCACCCTGGAAATAAAGGGTGCCCAGAAAATGGGCTTTGCTTTTAGCGATGTGTGGCATGGATATCAAGCCTCTGCACCCGGGGGAATTGTCGGGACGGATGCAAAAAGGTTCCAGGAACTGATACTCAAAAACCTACCTGAATTTAAAAAAGCGGTTGGCGCAAAGGTCTCGCCTCTTGTGGAAACAACCGAACCCACGCTGATGGCCTCGGAACAGATCACGAGCGGCGGTCGATATCTTTGGCTCGTAAACATGAACCACGAGAACCGTGACAAACCTCTGCCACTGACCACCAAAGTGCAATTGCCGCTGACTAACGGCTTTTATTACGATGTGTTTGCGGGGAAAAAATTGGCTGGCAACTCGCTCGACCTCAACCTCAAACCGGGCGATGCCATGTTGTTAATGGAATCTTCGAAAGAATTGCAAAAGGTCCAGTTAAGCAAACCGAAGTGGACCGCTCCTTTTCTCCAGGTGTCAGCCACAATCGGTGAAAAAGGAGGATCTGTTCCAACCATTCCGGTCATTCTTAATATCACCACTCCAGACAATCACACTCTCACGTATTTTCGTTCGATTAAGAATTTGGGCGATGGTTTAGGCTTCTCCGAGAAGTTCGGTTTGGGTTCAACAGCTCATGGAAAATATAAGGTATCCATTAAAAATGTGATTACTGGGGAATCGGATGCACTGGAGATCACCATTGATAAAACCAAACCGAAGCTCGCTCAATGGGATCAGGTGTTGAAATTCGATGAGGACCATCTGTCACGAATGGTGCAAAAGGGTCAGAAAGAGATTCTGGTCTTGTACGGTGACGAAACTGAAAAATTGTTAGCGCAGGAGATCGCAAACTCTCTTATAAAACGTGGCCGGAAAGCTCGGGTGGACGCCGCTAAGAATCAAATGAAAGATCGGCCTATAAAAATAAACATTGTTTGGCTGCATTGGACTAAGTTTCAAGACATTAACCAACCAGTGGTCCTCGTGGGCACTGCAAAAACAAATTCTCTCATCGATTTACTTGCGGTTAAGATGGGCATATCACCCTTGCCTGTTGCAAACAATTTTCCCGCTCCAGGGCATGGGGCTCTTTATTGGGCAAATGGCGTTTTTGGTCTCGAAGACGATATCGCAGTGGTGATGGCCTCGGAGCCGATTGGTCTTGCGGCTGCAGGGGAAGAATTCAAAAAGCTTGTTGGCGGTTCTCAATCGAACCAGAGCGACAAAAAACTTTCGTCTGCGAAATCCAAATCGCAAAGATGACTTTAGGGAGGATGAAAACAGTCCGATGACGAACAAAAAGAAGGGCGACACTGTAACAGCGGCTGAGATTGCCGCTGACCTTTTAATCCACCCCACTGCGCCCTTTTATGAGCAGTGCGTGATTGGGCATATTGAGACTTGGGCGTCAAAAACTGGGCTGGATTCCTGGCGCGATAAGCATGGGAACTTATATGTTCATTACAAGAAGGGCAAACCTGGGCGGAAAGTGACTTATGCCGTGCATACCGATCATCCTGGGTTTGAGTTCATTTCACAAAATGGCTCGGATGTGGTGGCTCGTTTTCTGGGTGGAGTGAGCCAAGCTTATTTCCGGAAAGGAGCTCCTGTCGTTTTTTACGATCGGCAGGGTGAGGAGCGATGCAGAGCCACGATTCAATCTGTTCGCAATTGGAAGAAAAAATGGGTCAATTTCAAATGCGCTACTCGCCTCCGGAAAGGATATTTCGGCATGTGGGATTTGGCTCCATGCACCATTCGCTCTGGGGTTTTGCACTCCCGCGCTTGTGATGATTTGTTGGGATGCGTCGCTCTCATGGCGACTTTTGAACGGTTGATTAAACTTAAGCCAGTAGCCGATGTCGTAGGCGTTTTTTCCCGCGCGGAGGAGGTTGGTTTTATTGGAGCCTTGGCATTAGTGCATTCCGGCGAATTGGAAAAAAGCCGCACAATCATTTCAATTGAAACCAGTAAAGCTCTCTCTGATGCCGTTCAAGGGGGCGGCCCCATTGTTCGCGTGGGTGATCGCAGTTCCATCTTCGACCCAGCAATTACTGCTGAAATAACGGCTACTGCCGAAAATCTGGTGAAGGAAAATTCTCAATTTAAATTTCAGCGCCGCCTGATGTACGGGGGCACTTGTGAGTCCACAGCCTATCAGGCTTACGGGTACCGTGTTGGGGCTGTATGTGTGGCCCTGGGGAATTATCATAACATGGGCCCGAGGAACCGCATTGAGCTAGAAAACATCCATCTCTCCGACCTGAATGGCCTCATAACCCTTTTATCTGAGTTCGCCATAACCAAGTCTGCACCCAAAGAGGAACTTAAAATTCGGCTCAGCGATCTGCTCAGGAAATCAAGGCGTCGGTTGCAGTCGCCGTGATGAGCCGACCATTTCCCGGCCTGAAGTGGTGGATATGGTGTGTCTGGGTGCACTTAAAGTTTCTGAAGCGTAGTTAATAAAAATCCTTTCAACCGTTGTTGGTAAAGCGGTAACGTGAGCGGCTCTTAACTTGATAAGGAATTCGGTATGGAAGCGGAACTCGAACAACTCAGGCAGGAAATCATGCGGGAACTGACGATCACGGCAAACCCCGATGACTTGGAAACAGTCCGAGTAAAATTTCTCGGACGAAACGGACTGCTTCCTAAACTCTTAGAGAACCTTAAAGACGTGCCCAAGGAAGATCGCCCACTCCTCGGACGTATGGCCAACGAGGTTAAAAGTCAGGTTTCAGCCGCGTTCGACATGAAAAAGCAGTTGCTCGAACAGCCTAAGGCCGATTATTCCACTCTCGACCTGACTCTCCCTGGGCGCGAACCTGCCTTTGGAAAATTGCATCCTGTCTATCAAACGATAGATGAGATTGTGGCTTTGTTTAAACGGATGGGTTTTGTTTTGGCGGAGGGTCCAGACATCGAACGGGAGTACTATAACTTTGACGCCCTGAATACGCCGCCGGATCATACCGCCCGTAACGAACAGGACACCTTTTATATAGAACAAAGTCTTGGCGAAATTGAACGCTCCAAAATCGAAGGTAAGGGGCGGTCACTCCTGCGGAGCCAAACTTCGCCCGTGCAAATCCGGGTCATGGAAAAACAACAACCACCGGTCCGCATTATTTCGCCCGGGGCCTGTTACCGGCGTGACAACCCTGACGCCACTCATGCCATGATGTTTCATCAGTTGGAGGGATTGTATGTCGATGAGGGGGTCACGCTCGCTGACCTCAAAGGAACAATGGAATTTTTCTTTAGGGAATTGTTGGGTCCAGAAACAAAAGTGCGCTTTCGTCCGCATTTCTTTCCTTTCACTGAACCCAGTTTTGAAATCGATTTTTCTCAGCCCGGAAAATTGATCCGCGGCAAAGAATGGCTCGAAATCGCAGGATGTGGGATGGTCGACCCCAACGTCCTTGGTTCTGTCCACTACGACACAAAGAAATATACCGGCTTCGCGTTCGGCATGGGTATTGAGCGAATTGCCATGATCCGCCATGGGGTCGATGATATCCGGCATTTTACGGATAACGATCTACGTTTTCTAAGGCAGTTTTAGTTTCTTGGACCTATATCTCATTATTGGTCTCCATTAATGAGAATTGTTGGCCTTTGATTGCCCCAAAACTTCTCAGGTTGAATTTTTTACGACTTGCAACGTACTCCTGATCAAATAGTTATGATACTTGGGGAGAGTCACCCCTGTCGTTTAATTTTCGATTGAACATTTCTAGAATTTCAACGTCATAACTTATGTGCAGGCTCAGGTGAAAAGCGTTTGGATGTACCAAGTCAGCGTTCCACCTCGAGTGACCGTAGCACGGATGGACCGCAACTTTTTTTGCCCCGCACGGTTAATGCTATATAGCAAGTAACACATTTTTACAGGCCCGATCGTTCGGGGGTAAAACAAGACACTTTAACTCAAAGATTGGATGGGACGTATGTCTGCTTACGACAATGAATCAGAAAGCAGCATGAATATTTACCTGAGGGAAATCGGTAAAATTTCTCTGCTGACTGTACAGGATGAAATCGACCTTGCAGCTTTAATTAAGAAGGGCGTTGTAGCCCAGAAAAAACTTAAGGACGCGCAAAAGAAATCCAAGTCTCATGCCTTGCCCGCGCGCGGGATTAAACCCGGCAAATCCAGATCGACAAAACTGGCGACGGTCAAAAATAACATCCGAGCGTCTCAGGAAAAACTTTCTGCAATTGAACAAAAACAATTGCATATAATGAAGATCGCAGAGGATGCTCGGCAAAGAATGATCAAATCTAACCTTCGCTTGGTGGTTAAGATTGCGCAGGATTATACCAACTGCGGATTGCCTTTGGTCGACTTGATTTCCGAGGGAAACATCGGCCTGATGAAGGCGGTCGAACGTTTTGACCCTGCCAAAGGTGGTAAACTTTCTACCTACGGTTCTTGGTGGATTAAACAATCCATTAAAAGAGCCTTAGCGAATCAAAGTAAAACCATCAGGTTGCCTGTTCATTTAGTCGATAAAATCGGCAAAATGAGGCGTATCGCCATGCGGTTAAGTGAAGAGTTAGGTCGCGAGCCGACCGACGAAGAACTTGCAGAGGAAATGCAACTGCCTGCTCTTAAAATTTCACGGCTCCGTACGGCTGCCATACGCCCTGCTTCTCTCGATGCGCCCATCTCCGCTGAGGATACCACGGTGTTTGGTGAAATCATCGGCGATGAATCAGCTCTGACTCCGTACGCTTTACTACGTGGCAAACAGCTGCGCGGTGATTTGGACGATCTGATTACGATTTTGGATGAGCGAGAAAAGGAAATTATCTTTTTTAGATTTGGTATGGACGGTACCCCAGAGCGTACGCTTGAGGAAGTGGGTAAGAAATTCCACATCACTCGTGAACGCGTGCGCCAACTCCAAAATATTGCGCTCCTTAAAATGAGGAAATTAATGTCCAAACGCGAGCGCGGAAATATTTCAATCGAGTAAAGCTAAGGCAAGTTAATTTGATTCAAAAAGTGGGGTCTCTACCCCACTTTTTAATGTACCCCCTCAACGCCATTTTAAAATCTTGGTTCAGGCGGTCCACAGTTGGAAATACCTCCTTACTTCTGACTCTCACAAAAACCTTGGATTTTATAGTGTGCGTATGTTGAAATCTCCGCCTATGCAAACGCTCACTGTTCAGGACGAAATTCGAAACGCTATCCGTGATGTTCCTGATTTCCCTAAGCCTGGGATTGTATTTAAAGACATCATGCCTGTGTTATCAGACAAAATCTTGTTCAGGAAAGCGATACACGTGCTTTCGGATCCATTTATGAATCGCAAAGTAGACGTGGTAGTCGGAATTGATGCGCGCGGTTTTATTTTGGGCGGCGCTGTGGCGTACAAACTCGGCTGCGGTTTTGTCCCTGTGCGGAAAAAAGGGAAACTCCCTTACAAATGTATTGAACAATCGTACACCCTCGAATATGGCGCCAATACCGTCGCCCTCCATGAGGATGCCATTCGCCCCGGATCCCAAGTTCTCATTGTCGATGACCTTCTCGCTACCGGGGGCACCTCTGCGGCCGCAGCACAATTAGTTGAACGTTTGGGCGGTCGTATTATCGAGATCACGTTCCTCGTCGAACTCTCTTTCCTCCATGGCCGCAAAAACCTCAGCAACTACAAACTTTCATCCACCGTTGTGTATTAGGAGATCACTATGACGAATCAATCTTTTGAAAATGAACTTGAGCCGCTTTGGAATAAGGCGGTTGGATTGTATAAATCGGGGAACCGTGATGCCGAATCCTATTTCTCGAACGATGAAAAATTGTTCCTAAGCTCAATAGGGGTTACCGCGCGAGAAGTGTACGATTTTGCCGAGGATTTTACCCAATCCGGGGAACCTGATTTTAAAACGTTTGCGCTGGTCCACGAGGTGCGGAGGTCCTATTTTGATGAAGTTCAAAAAGGTAAATTGAGCAGCCAAACGGTAGCTCCTTCGACGTTCCCAGCAAAGACTGACGAAGTGCGAGGCATTGTTTGGCTTCCACGCATTATTGAAAAAGCGAAAGTCAAACTGCACGGCGAACTTGATCCAGACACCATGTACGGATGTGGTGGTGATCGCCGATTTTTCAGGGACAACAATGTTGATCCAGCTGAGTTTCTAAGGATTGTTTGGAAAAACGAGACCAACAACGAACCAATTGTTTCTTGGGTGGAAGGTCAGCGGAAAACTAAATCAACCTAGTGTAGGTCGTCATAAATTGAGTAACTTATATGGAACCAGTTAAAAAGTTTGACGGTCTACATTTGGGGTAGCTCGGCAACTCTAAGATTGGGGTG
>JAWXCD010000093.1:0-20587 GCA_034440535.1 Verrucomicrobiota bacterium
CACCCCAATCTCAGAGTTGCCGAGCTACCCCAAATGTAGACCGTCAAACTTTTTAACTGGTTCCATATAAGTTACTCAATTTATGACGACCTACACTAGTGTAGTCCATCAAACAGAACGCAGCTTATCAAATGTCGCCCGGACCGCGTTATTTCGATGATGTCAATTGCAGGTGCAGGTGCAATCTTTTGGCGCAATCCCGTTGGGGGGTTGTGTGGCGTACTGGTTAACGCCAAGTTTACCAAACCACTAAATCAAGCGGCCTTACGGCTACCATTGGAGCCACCGTTGTGCGGGTCGATCAGCCGATGAAAAGCGGCATCCAAATCTTCTTTTAACAAAGGTTTTGATAAAAAGAGAATGTCTCCAATCGAGCCAGCACTTGCGGCAGGTTGGTAAGCCGAGCACATGATAATATGCGCATCAGGAAACTCTTTACGGATAGCATCCGAGGCCTTTAAACCATCCATGAGCGGCATTCTAAAATCGATGATCAGCACATCTGGGTGGTGAGCCCGATAAAGTTCAATGGCCTCTAAACCATTGGCTCCAGTGGCGATAACTTTATGTCCCATCGAGTCCAAAGTCATGCGAAATGCATAGATAATGGAGCATTCATCATCAACAACTACTAAAGATAGAGGTCTCATGTGGCTTATGTGTACAGCAGGATCCGCGCCGCCCTCAATTATTGCAATATAAGATACTTCTCGACGGGATGCCCGTTTATAAGATGCGAATCGATAATCTCGTCCAGAACTTTAGGAGTGCAGGAATGGTACCACACGCCCTCAGGATATATCACCGCAATTGGACCGTTCATGCAAATGCGTAAGCAATTGACCTTGGATCTGTAAACCCCAGCCGACCCCGTTAAATTCAATTCGGCCAACCTTTTTTTGAGGTGATTCCATGATTCCAAGCCAGCTTCTATACTACAGCATTTGGGTTTAGACTGATCGCAACATAAGAAAATGTGGCGTTTGATGAGTGGAATCCCGAGACGTTGAGCTTCGTCACGAAGCTCTTGAAGGGCTAACTCCATAGCTCAAGCATTCAAGTTTTCGCTCAGGTTCTGAATCAACCGATTGTCACTATCATTATCACGGGCAACTTCGATGATGCCATACCGCTGCCATAAATGGCGGGGAATATATTGAAAAGCATCAACCCAATTAAAAATGCCTCGTTTAGATTTAACCAGTTTCTGACCTTCTGCGCTCTTGATAAACTGGGTAATCACCTTGCGCATTTGATCTTCCACTCTGTCATCTTGGCAGGAGTACTGAACGTCATACCTCACGATCCTCGGCGAGGGATGCATCAAATCAACATCCTCCCAATCGATTAATTCCATTTGAATAGTATTTAAGACTTCAGCCATAAGACCTCGAAAACCGCGCAATTTAAGCAATTAGCTTATATTATGCCAGCCTGTTTTTAGTGAATTTATGGAAGATGCCGGGATCCGGGCGCGACCCCTTTGGGGTTGTACTGGTTTTTCGATTCTAACCCAGGATAGCTTTGCAAGCCTGGGGTAAAAACCAACCCACACACAACCTAGATTTAGGTGATCTTTACCCTAACTCCTGTTTCAAGGGAAGCCTCAACCGCTTTGAGGACAGCCACATCCCGAACGGCTTCGGTCAACGTGTAACGTAGGGTGGCGCTACCATCCAAAACTCGAACAAACTCGTTCCACATATTTTTGTGTAACCCACCAAAAAAAGACTCAGCGGATTTTTCACCCACGATAGTCTCCAAAACCTTGCCGTCCTTTGATTCCACCGTCGCCTCAAAACCTCGGTTGCAAATGAGGCCTTCAGTACCCCTGATTAAAAATGAATTCCTATGCCCGCCTCCAAGGAAACCCGAGTGACTAAAAATTCCCTGCATTCCATCTGGGTACTCGAACATCATATTGATGACATCATATTGCCCGTGGTCCTTCCGATGCGACCTGCCACGTGCGTAAACTTCGGTTGGCGCTCCAAACAAACAATTCAACAAGGCAATCTCGTGAATGCCGCCGTCAAACAATGGCCCCAAAGGAAACTCTCCATTCACCCGCCACTCAGTTTTTCCAAACCCCCACGGATCTTTATCTACACCAATGTAACCGTGGCTAGTGGAATCAAACATCGACAAAGTTCCAATCTTCCCCGATTTGCAAACGTTAATAAGCTGCGCCCAGAAGTCATGATACAGTATCTGTTCGAGAACAAAAACAGTACCCCTTGAGTTTTTCTCAGCCTCAATTAAGGCCATACCTTGCTCCACAGAAGTGCAAACAGGTTTTTCCAAGAAAACGTGTTTGTTCATTTTCAGCGCCGCGATAGCCACCTCTGGATTGAGAGCGATCGGCGTGGTCACCACTACCCCTTCGATTTCGGGGTCTGCTACCAGCTCCTGATACGAACCATATGGTTTTGCCTGTGGGTAATCCACAAGCGCTCGATCCAATGTTTCTTTTCTCCTGCTACAAAAGCCCACCACAGAAAATGAGGTCATGTCAGCAAGAATCTTCTTATGGGTGCCATGCCAAATGAGCCCAGGCCCCACAACCCCAAGTTTTAAGGCTTTCATGATTTGTGAGTCATAAGGGTTTTGCGATATTCGTCCCCTTTAACCGCCAATATCGGGTCGTGTGCCACTATGTAATCTTGTATTTCTATCTTCGTTTCGAGGCTGCTGTAGGCCTCCTTTGGTAACGCACATAAATCAAACGGATTGCGCTTCAGGGTATCCAGTGGAGACGCAGGAACGAAGTTCATGTTTAATCCTTTGCGTACTACGTCACTGCAGTTACCCGTGGGTGCGTGCCAGGTCTTGCCCGAATAAACGGCAGTTTGTCCGGCAGGTCCGGCATTAAAAACCGTGATTTTTTCAGCACCGCCAAAATCTTGAAGAGTAAGCCCCTTCCGTTTTTGGAAAAAGTCCATCCCGATATTCCATTTATGGGTTCCGACAGCCACGGTAAAAGGGCCGTTCTCGATCGATTGCTTCTCGAAATTGACCCACACACAAACAAAAGTGTCCCGCGCATCTTCCACTGGAACATCGGAGTAAACGATGTGGTCGACATGAAACTTCACTTCATTAAAAGGTGTTGGCTTTGTTGCATTTTTGGGTGTCGCAACCATTGCCCACCCCACCAATTTAAAATCTCCTATCACGCGGCGCACTGCTTCCTGAACCACAGGATGAGTCGCCAGTCGCACAAATTCAGTCTGCTCATAAATCACAGGATGAATCACAAATCGCGGATTCTTTGGATCGATCTCAACCTCGTCATGATTCATCACGCGATGCCACGCTTCTAACATCGATTCCATTTCAGGGCCCGTGAGGAATGGTGGAAGAATCCCTGCTTTTTCGGCATCTATCTTCACCAATGCGTCTTGAATATCTTGAGAAAATGTTTCCATGGACCCTGAAACTGCGATCCGGTCTAAAGAATGCAACATTATTTCCGCAGTGGACAACGTCTAATTTCGTTTTTGCATTAAAAAGCGTGCTAAAAGAGCCCACTCTGCGATCCCTTAATAATACGCAAGTGTTGTCATTCCTGATGGTTAAGGGAAATTCATTATTGTTGGCACTCAATAAGCTTTATTCGCTCGGCAATTCCAAATCAACTCACACAAGGAACAAACTATGCTCAAAAAATTCAGGTCATTATTATATATCTTACCACTCTGTTTATTAGTCAGTCTAACAGGCTGCACGACTGTACCGGAGACAGGTCGCAAAGCTTTAATTTTAGGTAATCCAGGCAATGATACCGCAATGGGCGTAAGCGCCTTTGAGCAGATCAAACGCAAATATCCGCGGTCCAGAAATTCGAGTGCAAATGCACAGCTTCAACGTGTCGGGCGTCGGATTGCCAACGTTGTAGGAATGCCTAACGCACGATGGGAATTCGTATTGTTTGAAGGTAGTACACCCAATGCCTTCGCACTACCCGGCGGAAAAGTGGGTATATTTACGGGAATTCTTCCGATTACACGAAACGACGCTGGCCTAGCCACTGTGGTAGCGCATGAAGTGGCGCATGTCACTTTACGGCATGGAGCTGAAAGAGCATCCCAAAACACCTTACTACAAGGAATCGGCACAGCGCTCGGCATAGGCCTCTCTCGAAGTGGTGTATCACCTGGCGTCACGCGCACGGCAAGCACCGCCTATGGTTTGGGGGCTAACCTAGGGGTTGCTTTACCTCATAGCCGCAGCCAAGAACTTGAAGCGGATCGTATTGGCCTTCGTTATATGAAACGCGCAGGGTACAACCCTCGTGAAGCGTTAAACTTCTGGCAACGCTTCGCAGCGTACAACGCCCGTCGTGGAAGTCGTCCAGAATTTCTCTCGACGCATCCACTTGATAGCCGTCGTATCGAAAATATGCGTCAAATTATAGAGTCCGGTAATTACTAAATTCTTACTCTCTTAATTTAAAAATCTTAAACCTGCTCCGGTTAACCCTGGAGCAGGTTTTTTTATACGCTCAAATGAATCCGAAATCTATTTAACCTGTCTTAGTTTTCCACCGTCCGTGCGCCGCAAGTGTGCATTTTATTTCACCGTAACTGTAGTCGGGCAATTTTTCTTTAACGTCCCGCAACCGCTCCACAGAGGGCGCGCTTTTACTGAGAATGATCCCCTGCCGTTCAATCGGAACGACAGAATCAATGTGCAACCCTTGTGTACCTGTTGCCAACAAATGCGCCAGATGGTCTTCAATGGTGTTCTCATTGATCCCACGAATCTTGGCTATTTCAGAGAAGGAATGCCCCGTTTTAAAGAGCCGCAGCGTTTCTTCAAAAGTTGAACCCTCTTTGGATCTGGAAGATTGATTCGCTTTGCGTCCACCGGGTTTTACGACCTTCAACGATTTCGCCGAAAGTTGTGGTATCGCGTCATCGGCCTCAACCGAAGGCCAGTACAGATGAGCAACAGCCTGTCCTTTCATCACCTTTTCGCCCTCGTCGCTCAGTCGAATCAGTGGATATTCACCGGCGCTAATAGCCACGTACCCCGCTGTTTTCATCGCCTCAAACAAATCGCGCAAATAACTCGACGGATAACTTTTTAACAATCCGTAGGTTGATAACTCATCAAGGCGACTATTCAATACTTCCTGTGACCGGCTACCTAACAAAACCTGGAGGACCCGACCTAAACCGAATTTACCTTCCCAACCATCGGCACGCCGGACACTCATGCGCGCTACGCCACTGAGCGCCTTGCGAACGAGATCATTTTCCTTTCCAGAAGCTTCCCTAGCCACCTGAATACGACCCGACCGGCAGTTGTCGCATTGCCCACACGACATAGCCGCGTGGTCCCCAAAATAATCCAAGATAAAATGTTGGCGGCATCCTCGATGATAAGCAAACGCGAGCACCTTATCCAGTTTCGCCCAATCTGAAGTTGCTTTCTTTTTGATCGCCACTTCATCAAGTTCGAGCTGACTCGAAGTTACTTCGGGTCGTAACACGCGCGTGCCCCGAGATCGTTTCCCCGGTATATCGTAACGATCGATATATCCCCTCCGATCTAACATTCCCAAAATGGAACTTAATGCCATGGAATTCTTTAGCCCTGGTATCTCCGACGCCATATCGTCCAAGGTCATTTGAATGTCGTGATCGGGTTGTTGTCTGAGCCAATGGTACACAGCCCGAACTTGATCAGGAGTGGGATTTGACCCTTCGATAAAAAACTCCTGTGTCCGCTTATCGGCATAATTAAAGAGGAGCAAACATTCGCTCGTTTCACCATCACGCCCCGCACGGCCCACTTCCTGATAATAAGCCTCAACACTGCCGGGAATATCAAAATGAGCGACAAACCGCAGATCAGCGCGGTCAATTCCCATTCCGAATGCGTTCGTCGCCACGGCTATAGGAACCTCTCGGTGAATAAACTTTTCCTGGGCCTTGCGCCGATCAGCATCGTTCAATCCAGCATGATACGCGATATGAGAAATTCCGGCTGAACGCAAATGGGCTGAAACTTTTTCGACGTTCTTGCGGGTCGCTGCATAGATAATCCCCGTCTTATATTCGTGAACCACTCCCTCAAGTCGGGAAAACTTTTCTTCGGTTGTCCCTACTTCTTCAACCACAAGCTGCAAGTTGGGTCGTTCAAAACCCGATACAAACTCGTTTGGCGCGCGAAGGCACAATTGCTTTTTAATATCCTCACGCACGTCCGGGGTGGCGGTCGCCGTCAAGGCCACCACTGGAGGACGCCCTATTTTATCGAGTGCCCGCGATATACCTAAATAATCGGGCCTGAAATCGTGGCCCCATTGGGAAACACAATGCGCTTCGTCAACGGCTACAAGTGATATCACCACTGACTTAACCGCGCTCACAAAGGCTTCGTGCCGAAATCGTTCAGGCGCTATATAAACAATCTTGTACTCACCCCGGAGCATGTTATCGATCCGAACCCGTTGTTCCTGGGGGCCTAATGTACTATTGATAAAACAAGCGGCCACCCCCTTCCTTTCCAGGGCGTCGACTTGATCTTTCATCAATGCCACCAATGGGGAAATGACGAGTGTCAACCCCGGTAGAAGTAAGGCCGGAAACTGGTAACACAACGATTTGCCGCCGCCTGTTGGCACAATCACTAGGGTGTCGGTGCCGGAGATGACCGATTCGATGATTTTTTCCTGCGCTTCCAAGAAACGGCGGAAACCGAATTGTTTTTCCAAGATTTCGTACGCTTCTGGTTTCAACATGATTGAGGGAAAAATGTCACGTTTTGGGGTTCGAAGCAAAAAGAATTCATACAAAGGTGTGTTTCATCCCACAGAGTTTTACAAAAACTTATTGATACCCTTCGCTCAAATAGCTAAAACCACCGGAACCTTTTTTTCGAATGGCACAAACGATTCTCTTTTATCTTTTCTCAGCAGTGATGCTTTTTTGTGCGTTAATGGTCGTCATTAACCGCAATCCAGTAGCTAGCGCCTTGTGTTTAGTGGTCTCGTTGATCATGCTCGCGGGGCTGTTCACAACCCTTAACGCCCTCTTTATTGCAGTGGTTCAGGTCCTCGTATACGCCGGGGCGGTCATGGTGTTGTTTCTTTTTATCGTCATGCTCCTTGATATAAAGACTGAAATTCGGCGGCGCCTCAATTTTCTTGCTGTGGCTGCGTGCTTTGTGGCTGTGATCGGCATTTTTTATAAGATGTACCAAGGTATAGCCTCCATTCCGGTCAGTCGCGGACCGGTTCCCCATGCGACGGTTGACGTCAAACTCCTCGGTACGGAGCTGTTCCGTAATTACCTTCTGCCTTTTGAGATTACTTCGCTGATCTTGCTTGTTGCTCTCATTGGTGTCGTGCACTTATGTAAAAAGGAAGAAACTTTATGAGCGTCATTGGACTTCATCATTACCTCATCGTGAGCGCACTCCTTTTTTGCATCGGCCTTGGCGGCGTCATGATTCGTCGTAACGTCCTTATTATTTACATGTGCCTCGAAATTATGTTGAACGCGGGAAGCTTAGCGCTCGTTGCCTTTTCGCACTTTAATGGGGCTATAAACGGTCAGATCCTTGTTTTCTTCGTCATTACGGTGGCCGCAGCGGAAGTAGCCCTGGGTTTGGCTATTATCGTGGCTTATTATCGCCTAAAACAGTCCACGCATGTTGATGACATGACTTCAATGAAGTTTTAATTATGAACGCCGCTTGGTTACTTTTAGCCTTACCCTTGTTCAGCTTCGTCGTGATCGCACTTTTCACACGGCGTATGGGCACCTTGAGCTCTTTGATCTCCACTCTCACTTCCATTATTCTCGCGGTTGTGGCGGTCCTCCTTTTCGTCGACCGTATTCCGGCTCCCGACGCTGCTATTAAATGGATCGATTTCGGTATGCTCACTATTTCGATCAAACTTTTGGTCGATCCATTAAGCAAACTGATGCTTCTTGTCGTCACTGGCGTGGGTTGTTTGATTCATATTTATTCCTTGGGATACATGAAAGAGGACGCCAGTAAAGGCCGGTATTTCGCGTGTCTTTCGTTGTTCATGTTTTCGATGATCGGGATCGTCCTTGCTGAAAACTTCCTCATGATGTTCATTTTTTGGGAGCTCGTCGGGGTGAGTTCCTTTCTCCTTATTGGTCATTGGTTCGAACGGCCTGCGGCTGCGGATGCTTCGAAAAAAGCTTTTATCACTAATAAAATTGGGGATTTCGGGTTCCTCGTTGGAATTCTTCTCGCATGGACTTATTTCGATACTCTGTCGTTCCCCGGCATGCAACAAACTCTGCCCAATTCAATCGGCGAAAGCGGTACGTTCATCGCCATGTGCCTCTTGTTATTCTGCGGCACGATTGGAAAATCGGCCATGTTCCCGCTTCACGTTTGGTTGCCCGATGCCATGGAAGGTCCAACTCCAGTCTCAGCTTTAATCCACGCAGCCACCATGGTCGCTGCGGGTGTTTACATGCTATGTCGCATTTGGTTTCTTCTGGAAATTTCCCCAACATCGTTATCCATCATTGCGTGGATAGGCGGCGGCACAGCCTTGATGGCGGCCCTGATTGCCACTCAACAGAATGATATTAAACGTATTCTTGCTTATTCGACCTTGTCTCAACTCGGGTACATGGTCATGTCCGTAGGTCTCTCCGCCCCGGGTCCTGCGATGTATCACTTAACCACGCACGCCTTTTTTAAAGCACTCTTGTTTCTCGGCGCCGGGTCAGTCATTTACGCTCTTCATCATGAACAAAATATTTGGAAAATGGGCGGACTTTTCGGAAAAATGAAGATCACGGCCATCACTTTCCTGATTGGTACTCTCGCGCTTATTGGGTGTCCGGGGTTGAGCGGGTTCTTCAGTAAGGACGAAATCATTCTGGCTGCGAGTCATCATTCTGGGCACCTGCACGCCTTATATTATATCGCCTTAGGGACGGCGTTCCTGACCGCTTTTTATATGGTTCGCTTGTTTACCGTGGCGTTTATAAATCCTGCCGCATCACGAAAACATGATAGCCATGGAGACGATATTCATGAGTCCCCGGCGGTTATGACGATGCCGTTAATCTTACTGGCCATTCCTTCCATTCTCGTGTGGGTGGCGGGTATTCCTGCTTACCTCAAGTTGGGGCATGCCCCTGAACATCATGGGAATATGGTCATGATCCTTTCGACCCTTATGTTCGCGGGGGGATCATTAGTGGGCTATTTCCTTTATATTGGAAAAAAAGCAGACCCCATTTCAATTCCTTTGTTTCAACATAAATTTTATTTCGATGAATTTTATGGAGTCCTCATCAAATACGTTCAACAAAATGTCGCGATGGTGTTTCATTTCTTTGATCGGTTTGTCCTAGATGGTTTGTTTGTCACTGGTTCAGGACTCGCTACTAATTTCATGGGCCGGGTGTTATCCTGGTTTCAAACAGGCAATGTACAAACCTACGTTGTGTGGTTGGCTTTGGGAATCCTTGCGATTTTCTGGTTCATGATTCAATAACCTTAATTTGCCATTTTTGTGAATTTGTTAACATTAACCCTTTGCCTCCCCCTGGTAGGCGCAATATGTATCGGCCTGTTTCCTTTAAAAGGACGCGAGGCCTACTGGGCGGCCTTAACGGCAAGCATCCTCATGTTGCTGTGCACCCTAAGAATCGCTTGGATTTTTCAAGATGCACTTCCTGAAGGCGATTCCCTGTTCCGCTTGGTTGAATTTTATCCTTGGTTCCCTGATTTAAATTTAAGTTATAAAGTGGGCATTGACGGAATCAGTCTCACCCTCCTTATTCTCACGAGTATAGTGACTGTGGCCGCAGTAGGAGTGTCCGCGCATGTCGAAGAGTCGCCTCGGACATTTTTTGCAGGTCTGCTCCTGATTTCTGCCGGTGCATTTGGGGCCTTCATTTCCTTAGACCTCATGTTGCTTTATATCTTCCATGAACTGGCCTTAATCCCAACGTTCCTCCTGATTGGCTTTTGGGGTTCATCTACGTATCGAGAACGAGTGGCCACAAAATTAACCATTTATCTAACTGCGGGGAGTTTGCTTTTGTTAATTGGCCTCCTTGCGTTTTACTTTTTGCTCCCACCCAATATCCGGACCTTTGACATGGAAGCACTCCGGTTGAGCCTGTCAGCCCCGAATGCCCCTACTGGTTTGATTTTACGGAGTCACGAACTTTGGGTTTATCCACTGATTCTGTTCGGGTTTGGGATACTTATTTCGCTTTTCCCGTTCCACACATGGGCTCCTCAAGGATACGCCAATGCGCCTACGGCTGTTGCGATGTTACACGCCGGGGTACTTAAGAAGTTCGGTCTTTACGGGATTATCCGTGTGAGCCAAGTGTTCTTGCCTTTTGGCGCCATGAGTTATTGGATGGATGTTCTGGCCGTTCTCCTGTTGTGCAATATTATTTACGTTGGATATGTCGCAATGGCTGAAAAAGACATGAATTACATGCTCGGTTTTTCAAGCGTATCGCACATGGGCTACATCTTTCTTGGAATTATCTCGCATACACTTATTGGAATCAGCGGCGCCATTTTCCTTATGTTTGCCCATGGTCTAACCGCGTCCCTTGGATTTGCTATATCAGGGTACGTTTATCGTAAAACGGGCACCCGCGACATGACACAACTCGGCGGTCTGGCTAAATCCATGCCGTTTATGGCTGTGCTCTTTGGAATGGTGGCTTTTGCGTCAGCCGGTCTCCCAGGGTTTGGAAACTTTGCCGCTGAAATTCTCATTTTCTTTGGGGCATGGGACAAACACCGCGTGGTCACGATTATCGCTTTGTGGGGCGTCGTCATATCTTCGGTCTACATGCTCCGCGCCTTTCGCAATGTATTCCTCGGGGATCTCAAACCGACACAGGATCCGGCCTCGGTCATAACCATGTCTTACATTGAGCGCCTTCCTTATCTTCTTCTTATTTCGGTCCTTGTTATTATAGGGTTCTGTCCGTCCCTCCTGTTAAACTTGATTAAACCGGGTGTTGAACAATGGTTCGTCCTTATCGGTAAGTAGCACGTATGCAAACATTACAATATTTTGTAGCTGAAGCAGGTATCCTCGTGTTGGCACTTGGATTGTTGTTATACAGCGCTTTCGTTCCAAACACCTGCCGCAAGACCGTCACGTGGTTGAGCATCGGTGTTCTGGGTGCCTTGCTCACTTGGACCTTGGTCAGCATGCTCCCGGCAACACTCCTTTTTAATGATCTTTTTATTGTTGATTCACATGCCATTTTCTCAAAGGCATTTTTAATTGCAGCGGCCTTGGCCTGCGTGGTTCTGGCTTACGAATA
Source organism: Verrucomicrobiota bacterium (assembly GCA_034440535.1). Taxonomy (GTDB): domain Bacteria; phylum Verrucomicrobiota; class Verrucomicrobiia; order JAWXBN01; family JAWXCD01; genus JAWXCD01. The sequence goes on from JAWXCD010000093.1 coordinate 11,316, forward strand.
CGAACGGTTTCTCACGAGAAACTATGTTGAGTTCATCAGTTTTATACTTTTTGCACTGCTGGGCATGGTTCTTCTTGTGTCCTCACAGGAGTTCATGACTCTTTTTGTGTCCCTTGAACTCGTTACGGTCAGTTTTTATGTTCTAGTGGCGTATTCCCGTCAAAACTCCAAGTCCCTCGAAGCAGGTATCAAATACCTCATTGTCGGCGCTTTATGCAGTGCGTTCCTTGTTTACGGAATTGCTCTTTATTTTGGTGCGACTGGTTCGACTCTGTTATCAGCAGGGGCATACTTGAATCCGGCCCCCACCTTGCTTGTTCTCAGTGCAGCGTTTTTGTTAGTTGGATTTGGCTTTAAAATCGCCTGTGTTCCTTTCCATGTTTGGGCGCCGGATACTTATGAGGGCGCACCAACTCCAGTGACTGCATTCCTTGCTGTGGCCTCCAAAGCGGCGGGATTCTTTGTTCTTTTTCGGGTCATTTGGTCAAGTTTCGATTCCGTTTTTGGTCAGCTTATTCCACTGATCCTTGTACTGGCCTCCATAACCATGGTTTATGGTAACCTTGCGGCCATTTCGCAAACCAACGTGAAACGCCTCCTGAGCTACTCGGGAATTGGACATTCGGGATTCCTTATGCTTGCCCTTATTGGCTTGGGAACCGAGCGTTGGGAGACAGTTCCCTTCCCTTTATACTTTTACCTGACTTCTTATTTATGCGCTACGTTTACAGCTTTTCTGGTGTTGATCGTTATCTCCAAAGTGACGCACTCTGGAAATATCTCAGATTTTAACGGTCTAGCTAAACGCGCGCCGTTCCTTTCGTTTGCCATGTTGCTGGCTTTAATGTCATTGGCAGGCATTCCTCCTCTTGCTGGTTTTTTTGGGAAATTCTTGGTCATTGGCGACATCGTTGATCTCACTTCAGCAGGCCTTTTGAGTAATGCTGATTTTAATATAAACCATCTGCCTACCATCGGAGGCACTCACATGGGCACAGCTCTGGGCTGGATCACTATTGTGGCGGCCGTCTTTTCGACCATTGCGGGTCTGTATTATTATCTGGGTATCGTCAAAGCCATGTACTTCGGCAAACCCGAACACCCAGATAAAATATCTTGCTCCACACTTACTACCTTATGTCTCGCCATCCTTCTCGCCGGCACCCTTTTCCTTGGACTCTTCCAATCCAAGTTTCATCATTTCGCAAAACACGCCGCCTCACCGCACGTGAGTCAAACCCCAAGGTAGGCATTAGTAATCCTACCTGCTAAGGGATATTTCAGCGCAAGTCATTCACTAAGCGCTGTTCTGTTCAGGAACACTCCTTGACGGTTATGGCACCCTCCGTTAGATTTTAGGTATGAATTCAGGCTCGACAGCTTCAACAGCCCCACAGGCAACGATTTTGCCTGAGTACCCAGGTGTCACTTTTAAAGTCGGTAATGAGAAGTTGGTTAAGATTACTGATCCAGCGGCAGATCGATTAAAATCACTTTTGACCCGTCAAAACCGAATCGACAAAGGCGCATTACGCATCGCGGTCGTTGGGGGTGGTTGCTCCGGACTTCAATATAAGATGGACCTCGTCGATGGCCCGGTAAACCGTGATATCATCGTTCAAGCCAATGGTGTGCGTGTGGTCGTCGACCCAAAGAGCGCATTGTTTGTCAGCGGTTCAGAACTAGATTTCAGCAGTGACCTGCAACAGGGTGGGTTTAAGGTAAAAAATCCAAATGCCACCGCCCACTGTTCCTGCGGCGAATCGTTTTCTGCCTAGTTAATCCCCCATGTCGGATCGTGGCGTCAGTAATTATTTCGAAATCCTTGGTGAATCCCCGCGGCCATGGCTTGACGAAGATAAACTTAAATCACGCTTCCTCGAGCTTAGCGCCCCTTTACATCCTGACAAAATGGTTTCTGCTTCCGATGCCCAAAAGGACGAAGCGGGGTCACGCTTTGCGGCGATCAATCAGGCGTACCAAGTTTTGAGGAGCCCAAAAGATCGGCTGCATCATCTTCTCGACCTGACCTCGCTAAAACTCAATGACGTACAAAAGATTCCTCCGGGCACCATGGATTTGTTCATGGAAATTGGCCAGGTTTGTCGTGATACCGACGCGTTCCTTGAATTGAAAAATAAAGAGACTTCGCCCCTGATGAAAGCGACCCTCTTTATTAAAGGCCAAGGATGGTCAGAAAAATTGGAGGTCCTTCAACAAAAGGTCTCCGAAAAACGCATTTCCCTTGAATCCACTCTCAAAGCTCTCGACTCAGAATGGCCTGAGGACAATAAACCAAATCCAACTCAAATCGAAACCTTGGAAAATACCTACCGCGCGCTGAGCTACGTTTCCCGTTGGTCCGAACAGATCGAAGAACGTTTTGTCTCGCTCATGATCTGATCCATGCACGCTTAGGCAGTTACTCCCCGCACTTGGTGGCGTTTACAGGCCGTTCCATCCGAATAAACCTAAAAAAATTATTTTTCATAACATGCTTTAAATCAACGACTTATTACTATCAAAAACCCTGTGGCACAGGTGATGCTTTAGTGTAATCTATGAATATCACTGATGATCAAGTTGGACAGCAAGAGGGTTTCTCTCCATTCCTTTGTGAAATATCGGGATGTGTGGCAGCTCTCCTCCTTATTGTGTGCGGACTTGTGACAGGAGTCATACCCCTCGTTTGGTTTGGTATGTTTGCCGCTGTGGCTGGGGTTCTTATGGGCCGTATGGTCGATGAAGAGACCTCAATCATTCGCAATATTTAGTAAGTCACTCCGCAGCGTGTAATATTCATTCCCGCTGCACAACAGAGTCTCCCTTTCGACTCTCTTTCGACTGCCTGCCGATGACGTAAGGTTTTCAGGGTTTCCTTTCCCCAGCCCCGTGTGAACTAGGTATTCCTGGCTGCTTCCTTTTTTCCATGGTCACACTCTTGATTACGGCGAAATTCTGACCCACAGAAAAACCCATTAAAAAGGAGGGAGCATTTCCGGGCCGATTGCGTCTAAAGTACTATGAGCTTCCATAATCGACCCCCTATGAACCGCACTCTTGTCCAGTTACTTGCGCTCTTTTTTCTTTCCCTATCTGCCTTTCCCCTAGTGGGCAACGAATATGACCAAATGAAAGGTCAGGCTGAAAATTTTTATGCGGAGAAGTCCTTTTCGAAATCACTGGAGATTTATGAGAAGGTCGATTTAACAACACTCCCCCCTGAACAAAAAAAATGGGTGACGTTTCGAAAAGCGGATTCCCGTTGGCGTGAGCATAAAACATCGGGGGAAAAGGATCGAACAGCGCTCGACACGTCACTGACCGAATTGCAGCAATTGGTGCTCTTAGATCAACACGCCATTAACAAAGATGTGGTCTGGGCCGAGATCCATGAAAGTTTGGGTGACTTCTATTGGATCCATGAGGATGCCCGAAATTGGCACGAGGCTTGGAAATTTTACAGTGTGGCGATGGACTTTTGGGCTGGAGCCTCTGATCTCGAACTTGCGCGTACAAGGTACTTGCGATTGGCAAAGAGGATTGCGGCCCCGCCCATGCGTGCGAACCGGCATTACTATTACGGGTACTACGGAAACACTCTACCTCTGGCGTTTATCGAAGATCTCCAAAAAATTGTGCAGAAAAAAGAGGATGTCGCCTGGGCCCATTATCTGATGGCCATGACCTTACGCCAACAGGGCGGTGACGCCGCGTTGCTGCAGCGCGTAGGAGAGGAATTTAAAAAGTCATTAGAAGCGGGCCAAACAGGTTGGTACCACGAGGCACTTTTTCATTATGCCGAGTGGTCGTTAACACAAGGGGCACCGCATTACTCCCCAGAGGGTGTTCTTGAATTCAGACCGGACCACAAAAAAGCGCTGGAACTGTATCGTAGACTCAGGAGCGAATTTAAAGAGGGTCAAACCCAATATTACCAACAAGCTAAAGCACGGATTGACGAGATCACAAATCCAAACATCCACATTAATGTACCCAACTTTTTCAAACCCGGAGCGATTCCAGAATTCTTTCTAACCTGTAGAAACGTTGAAAAAATTGATTTCACCTTGTACCAGCTCGATCCACAAAAGGATGTTTCTTTTGGGAAAAATGAGAACGAAAACTGGATTAACCAAATAAGAACTGATTCATTAAAGGCCGTCAAATCATGGTCGCACAAACCTGCTACGCAGGAGTATCGACCCGTTTCTGAACGTAAAGACTTGAATGAACCATTGACCCCAGGATTGTACCTACTGGTCGGCTCATCCGGAACGTTTTCTGGGCGTGATATCATCATGGTGAGCGATTTGTCGGTAGTGGTGAAGACAGTCGGAAACAAGGGCCTCGTCTTCGTGTGCGAGGCCGTATCGGGAGCTCCTGTTAAAAACGCACAGATCCAAATATCCACCCAATGGCGCACTTCAGAAAACAAAGTACAGGTTGAAACAATCACTGGCAGGTCAAATGACTCAGGGTTATTCCCCTATTCGTCGAACAAGAAGACCTATGAACAACAACTGATCGTCGCCTCGATTGGGGACCGCGTTTCATTGTCCCTTTCAAACATGCAGTTTTACAATGTAACGCAAAACGATTGGAAGGTTTTTGCTTACACCGATAGGCCTTCTTATAGACCCACCGAAAAAATATCTTGGAAATTTTTTGTCAGAAACGGTGTTGAAGGGAGCTACAAGACCCCGGCTAATCAAAAAATTAAATATCAAATCAGGGACCCGCAAGGTAATTACATTAAAGAGGAAACAACCACATTAAATGCATTTGGCAGCGCATGGGGCACTGTTGAAACAACGGCGACCTCACCCCTCGGCGAATACCTAATAAACTTCCAGATTCTTGATCAACCGGATGGTTACGCCAATTCAACGACATTGTTCAGACTCGAGGAGTACAAGTTGCCCGAATACAAAATCACGGTGAGTACCCCAGAAGAAAATGGGAAAAAGAAAACGTACCGGGTGGGCGAAACGGTCGAGGCAAAGATCAATGCTGAATATTATTTCGGTGGGGCTGTTCCAAACGCAGATGTTCAAATCATCGTCCGGCAGGAACCCTTATACTTTCAGTGGCACAGGTCCAGGGAATACCCTTGGTATTACGATAATCATTTAAACCAAAATTATCGTGGAGGCGCCCAAATTATTAAACAGGAAATCCTCAAAACCGATGCGAAGGGCAACGTTGTCGTGCGATTTCCCACGCCTCGGGACACAGGCCAAGATTATCAATTCACCATTGAAGCTCGTGTCACTGATTCCTCAAGACGCGAAGTGGTTGGGAGCGATCTAGTTCGGGTGACTCGCTTTCCTTACACGGTTCAGATTCTTCCAAACCATAACCTTTACCCTCCGGGCGACAAAGTCGAGGTGCATATTAAGGCGATTGACGCAAACCAAAGCCCCGTGGAAGCAGAGGGCACTGTAAAAGTAACCCGTATTCACTGGTCTACAAAATGGATGGACCAGCAGGGAAAACAAGTGACTCCTGAGGCATTAAGGAAATCACGCGAAACGGGTCAAAACCCAATCGAACTGGGTTGGCGCATTTCTTTTCAAGGTTACGAAAAAGAGGTCATCGAAACACTTAAGATTAAAACAAACAAAGACGGCACAGCTGTTTTGGCAATCAGCGCACTTAAAGAAGGGACCTACCAATTCACTTGGACCAGTGTCGCTAAGAGCGTTCCCATTACCTCCCAGTCCATGGTGTGGGTAGCTGATCCGAATTCGGTGAATATCGGATACCACCAAGGTGGAATAGAAATTATTGTTGATAAAGATACCGTCAAAGCTGGCAGCAAAACGCCTGTGATGATTTCAACCCCAATCTCCGATCGGTACGTATTATTTTGTGTGGAGGCAGATGATTTATTGTCGTACCAGGTTGTGCACGTGGAAGGCACAGCCAAGCTTATCGAACTTCCCATTGAAGAAGTGCACGTCCCAAACGTTTTTCTCAGCGTGGCTATGGTAGAGCAATACCGCCTTCACATTGCACAAAAGGAACTGATCGTTCCGCCCGTTAAGAATTTCCTGACCATGGAGGTGAAGCCTGAGAAAACGGACTACCAACCTACCGATACAGCCAATTACCTTGTCACAGTAAAAGACCATGAAGGAAATCCCGTTTCCGCTGAAGTGTCCTTAGGTGTGGTGGATGAGTCAGTTTATTACATCCAGTCTGACTACGCCAACGACCCTAGACAGTTCTTTTACGGGAATAAACGCAATACCAGGGGCCAGGTACAAAGCGTATTTAATATGAAGTCATTCATCTCGAACGCGGAACAAGAAGCGCAATTGATGGATTTAAAAAGACGGGAAGGAGGAAGCAAAGCCCCAGGGGGCCGCCATAATGTTTATGCAAATAATCAAAGACTCATTGGAAATGGAGGAAGTCTGCAAGCCATAAATGGCGCCGAGTCATCATGGGATGTAGGTGCAGGTTCTTTTAAAGAAGATAAAGGTACACGAAAATCTGAATTGTCGGAGACGTTAACGGTAAGTAGTGGTGGTCGCCTTAAGGACAAAGATGCGAGTGAATTAAGCCAAGCACCCCAAGTGATTGTTCGTTCCAATTTCGCGACGACTGCGTTCTGGCAGCCCGACGTGAAAACTTCTGCCAATGGCGAGGCAAGATTGACCTTTAAATTCCCAGACAATCTCACGACGTGGAGGGCCAAGGCAGTAGGGGTTTCCACTGGAAATCAATTTGGCCAAGCCACGGCTGATGCGAAGACCACACAACCTCTGATTGTGCGACTGCAAGCGCCAAGGTTCTTTTTGGTAGGCGACGAGGTGACTTTGTCTGCGATTATCAACAACAACACGGAAAGCGCCCTTTCTGTTCAGCCTTCTATTGACGTTTCTGGGTTATCCCTTATTTCCACGAAAACATCTTCAGTTGATGTGCCCGCTAAAGGGCAAGTCCGGGTCAACTGGATTGCAAAGGTCGAATCGCACGGTGAGGCCAAAATAAAAGTGACGGCCCGACAAGTCGGCTCAAATAAATTAATGAAAAAGCTCAAGAAATCTTCGAGCACACAATTAGCCGATGCGATGGAAAAAACGTTCCCCGTGTTTGAGCATGGTATGGACAAGTTTATTGCCACAACCACTAAGTTCGACGCACCTGAGGCGACTCTTTTATTAAATATTCCCGCCGAACGCAAAAAGGACAGCACTACTTTGACTGTTCAAGTCACCCCTAGCCTAGCGGTCACAATGCTCGATGCGCTCCCCTACCTCATCGATTACCCTTACGGGTGCACGGAACAGACCATGAGCCGATTCCTCCCAGCGGTACTTGTTACGAAAACACTGACCGACCTGAAAATTGATCCCGCATCGATAGAGGGCAAGGTCTTTGGTGGCATCGAATCCCAACACACAAGCAAAACCCAACCGAAGGGCAAACAATCTCTCGCTCAACTTTCAGCGATGACGCGCGAGGGGTTAGATCGCCTTTATAGTTTTCAACATGGCGATGGCGATGGCGGTTGGGGTTGGTGGAAGGATGGCGAAAGCGATCATTGGATGACGGCATACGTCGTTTGGGGGCTTACCCTCGCCCACGACGCCGGAGTCGCTATAGACCAACAGAGGTTGTCGAATGGGGTTTCCTTTTTGGACAATCACTTGGTTAAAGAGGAATCAAATCCTGAAATGCAAGCGTGGATGCTCCATGCAGTAGCCACGTACCAGAGATCGTATAAAACCGGGTCTAACGAATATCGCACAAAGGCATTAGGAAATATATTTGATGCCCGTGAAAAACTTCCGGCCTACGCTCGTGCCTTGGCAGCCACATCCGCTCATTTCATGGATGACAAGGAGAAGACGGCCATTTTTGTGAATAATCTCGAAAATGGGGTTATCAAGGATGCTACTCCAGACCGTTCACTCCTCCTCACTTCTGGTGGACCTGCCACAGCGCCCATGACGGCTCATTGGGGTGCAAAAACCTCCTGGTATCGGTGGTCAGAGAGTCCGGTCGAATCAACGGCTTTTGTTCTCCGAGCCCTTTTACAAATTGACCCCAAACATCCACTTATTGAACCTGCGGCCCTTTGGCTCGTCAAAAACAGGCGAGGCGCTCAATGGTCAAACACGCGCGATTCCGCCATTGCCCTCATGGCATTGAACGACTATTTGAATATCTCGGGGGAACTCAAAAGTGACCTAGAATATCAACTCGTCGTGAACGATCAAATCATCGCTAGTCAAAAGGTATCACGGCAGGATATCTTAAAAGCACCGAGCCGTTTTTCCATCGATCCAAAACACATCCGGGACGGTGATAATAAAATCAAAATCATACGCAAGCGCGGTGCTGGGAGCTTGTATGTATCGGCCGAAAGCTCCTTTTTCTCACTCGAAGAACCAATCAAAGCCGCCGGGAGTGAGCTGTTTGTGAAACGTCAATATTTCAAACTGGTCGGTAAACCCACTCTCCTTAAAGGATACACATACCAAAAGGAATTAATGAAGGATAACGACACGGTGGAAAGTGGGGACAGAATTGAAGTGGTCGTGACCATGGAATCGAAAAACGACTACGAATATCTGCTCTTTGAGGACCTAAAACCCGCAGGCTTTGAGGCGACAAGCGTGCGAAGTGGTTATAATCTCGAAGCCTTCGAACTTAAGGGAAAAGCAGTGACAGCCAAACACAAACCGGACACTCGTACTCCCGTGGTTTCAGAAAAGCCAAACGTAGCACGTTCGCGTCGTCCAGGTTCCCCAATCCAAACCGACGACCTTGAAATCCACACAGGAGTGAGAGTGGGCGTTTACCAGGAGTTACGTGATCGCAAAATAGCCATGTTCATTACCAAACTTCCCCAGGGCGTGTTTGAAATGAAATATGAAATGCGTGCGGAAACCCCTGGTAAATTTCATGCATTACCCCTCACAGGCCAAGCGATGTACGTTCCTGAGATCCGAGGTAACAGTGATGAAGTGCGTGTCGAAGTGCGTGTCGAAGTGCGTGTCGAAGTGCGTGATAAATAAGACCAAGGTCGAACCGACTAGAGAAGAATCCAAAAGGGATTTCGTCGCACAGCCCAGGGTTTCTCGGCCACGAGATACCCTGGGGGAAAATCGGCCACACAACCGCAACGCGGTTGCGACCATGTTTCGGATGATCAGCTGGTCAACGTCAATTATTCTTGAGCACTTGCGACAATTAAAAGTGACCACAAAGATAGAGTGAATCGGAGGGGCGGTATTTCCAAACTTCGGCTTCAA
>JAWXCD010000094.1:0-22168 GCA_034440535.1 Verrucomicrobiota bacterium
CCACGCTGTAACCTTTGTTCCTCAGATTACGGCAGTATTCCAGCATCGCTTGGCAAAATTCCATTTTGTATCCAAGCCGTGCACCCATATCTTGGGAGTTGGGGAAGTACGCTCCGATCATGGCTAGTTTACCATAAAAAACGGTAATACTTCGTCCTTCGATATCAAACTTGCCGTGGCCCAAACCTTTTTGGACTTCATCGGGTTTAGTCCGGCAATAAGCAGCCACGGAACTGTATCCTTTTTTTTCAGCGGAAAACCAGTGGGTTTCATATCCAGGAGGTTGCACTAACTCAGCACAGAGTTGTTCTTGGTGTGCTTTTGTTTCTTGAAGAAAAACGACATCAGCTTGTGATGCTTCGAGCCAGTTCAAAAAACCTTTTTCACGACAGGCGCGGATCCCGTTGACGTTCCAAGAGTAAATTTTCATCGGTAGTTATTATAGTGCAGGATTTAAAAAAGGAAAAATATTTTGTAGGCGATACAATGGAACTTCATGGGGAGCATTAGCTGGTCTAGGGCGTTGCTATTGGTGGTTCTTGAGATTCTGCCGCCCGAGTTCGATTGCGAAATTCACCGCTTTCTTTTAAGGCCTCGCGTTCAGAGGGATCCAACTCGCCATTTTTATTAGTGTCAAATCGTTCCATGATGCGTTTTTTGCGTGAGCCATCATACCTCTTGGAAAAGCTTTGTTGCCTTTTCTTTCTGAACTCTTCGAGTTTGGTTTTCTGTTCAGAGTTGAGTTCTTTGGAGATTTCTTTGTGCGTAGAGTCTAGAATTTCGTTAATCTGAGTGGCTGCAGATTGATGGACATCTCTGATTTGTCCTCCCGCCTTTTTGACAATAGGTTTTATGGTCTCTACCTGTTGAGGGGATAATCCTAGGTGTTTTTTCATTGGCTCAAGTGGGAGAGGATTAACACCTCGTTTATACACAGTCTCGGCCTGGGCTTTCTTCACTTTTGCGTAGGTGATTTTTGAACCAGCGAAAAAGCCGGCCCCCGCGCCTGCGACGAAAATAAGGAAAAGAGCGGTAATCGCCTTCCATTGTTGAGTTAAAAAATTCATAAAGGGATAAGCGTAAGATCTTCTTCGTCGACCGGAAAGTCGAACGACTGATCCATTGCGTCAACCAATTCAAGGTGCTCAGGATCTTGGTGGGTTTGCACATGATAAAAGGCTGTAAAAGCAAAAATAACTATCGAACACAAGGCACCTTTCCATGCAATGGGGGCAAGGGATTCGAAAAAGGTCTGTTTAGCAGGCCGTGTGATTTTCAGGGCGGACATAATACGGTCAGAAAATCCCGGAGGTATGTCATGGGACCGTGGTTCAACGGTGCGGGCTAATGCCACAAGGTTTTTCCATGTATTGTTTTGATTCTTTTCCGTCATATATCCCACTTTAACTTTTCCAGATGTTTCTTCAATTTCTGCCGAGCGCGGAACGCCCGGACTTTAATCAAGGGCAGGTTCCAGCCCGTGATCAGTTGCACTTCCTTGAGGGATTTTTCTTCAAGTTCGAGGAGACTGACAATGAGCCGATCCTCCGGACTCAGCGTTTCCAGAACTTTGGCGACCAGATCTCGGGCTTTTAATGGAGCCGCTTGATCGTTCTCAGCTTCTAATGCGGCACCCTTTTCGACCATCGCGGCTTCGTCCTCCGTCAAGTCCGCGAGTCTCAGTTCGGGTCTCCTTTTCTGGGACCTCAGCTTATCGATGCATGTCGTTACGGCAATCCGTGAAACCCAATGCTCCACAGGCACATCCCGCCGGTATTGGGGTAGCCTGTCAAAAACCTTCATATACACCTCCTGAGCGAGGTCTTGCTCATCCATCCGCCGGGGCAAATGACTTCGCACAATTCGAATAACCACTGGGTACAAATGCTCAACCAGTTGTCTGGATGCACCTTGATCACCGGCCAAAGCCTGAGTGACCCATTGGTACACAAGACTCGGTTCTGTTTGTTCAAGTGATTCTGACATGGTCCCACATCTGTTTATGACGCTGGAGCAAAGCCAAAGGTTACAACCTTTTCAATCCTTTTTATTAATTTTCCGAATTAATAAGCTTACTTCCAAGTTGTTATGCTCCGAATGGACCACGCTCTTAAACCTGATGGATGAAGGTTGTCAATGGCGGGGGCGAAAATAATCATGGGGAAAGGAAGTTAATGTTCTTGTGTGTGGGCTTTCGAGTTCTTTAAAAAGGAAGTTCCCCATGGCGCGACTTAACCTAAACACATCCCAACTTGCTGTAGTGCAAGAGCGCGCTCCTCGCATTGTGGTGATGGCAGGTGCCGGGACAGGGAAAACGGCCACGACAGTTCATTATGTGGCCTCATTGATTCGTAGTGGCGTTAAGCGGTCGCAGATATTGATGATCACTTTCACCAGGAAAGCGGCAAACGAGATGTTGAGGCGGGTGAATCAACTGGTCAGAGACATCCCTCAAGGTGACGAGGAGAGTAAGATGGTCGTTGGGACGTATCATGCCGTGGGTATCCAGTTGCTGCGGGAAGACCCCAAAGGCTTTGGATTCCCGAATCGCTCATTTTCAATCATTGATGGGGCAGAGTCGCTCGCGCTTTGGAAGTCGGCCTTTAAGGAGTGTGGCCTTGTAAACAGTCCGCTTTGTATACCTAATAAGATGGCGGAGGTCATATCATTTAGTCACAACACCTGTGCGCCATTTGAATCTGGATTAGCAAAGCAATGGAGTAACGGACAGGACATTGAGATTTTGTTGGAAGTTCAGAAGACCTATCAACAGCTTAAAAGAACCGCCCATGCCGTTGATTACGACGATCTACTTGTCCTTTTGAGGAATCGCCTCGAAAAAGATACTCAGTATGCTGAAAACATGCGGGCACGGTTTCCATACGTACTCGTGGATGAAGTGCAGGATAACAGTGAGCTGAACTATTCCATACTTATGAACCTGAACCCGGCGAATCTTATGGTCGTAGGGGATGTTCAGCAAAGTATCTATGGGTTTCGAGGGGCGTCAGCAGCTTTAATTGGAAGTTTTGCGCGGACAGGGGAAGCCAAGCTTCTCAAACTCGAAGATAACTATCGCTCTGGCCAGAAGATCCTTGATTTAGCGAACCGCATTGTGGGTGGCCTAGATTTCAGCCTGCGCCTACGAAGTGCCCGGAAGACCGAATGTTTCATGGATTTCAGAATCTATTCGTCCAACAACAGTGAAGCCGAAGGAATCGTCAGATGGGTTGAACACTGTGTTCGTGAAAAAGGAATGAAACCCTGTGAGGTTGCACTCTTGTCGCGATCCTCCGCGAACCTGACTCTCTGCGAAGCGTTTCTCCGTTCGCGTAAAATTCGGTATAAAAAGTATGGCGGCCTATCACTAGGTGACGCAGCGGAGGTAAAGGATTTCATTAGTTTCCTTCGGGTTTCCTTTAACCGGAACGACAACATTGCAATGATCAGGGCCTTAACCCAATTTCCCAAAGTAGGCGAAACCACAGCGATCAGTTTTTCGAAGGATATGGCCGACCCCAACAGCCAGAGCGGCAACCTCTTTGAGGTGATCTCATGGCCCAAACAGGCTCGGGAAATGGAAACGTGGCTCAATGATTTAGACGGACTCAAAACTCTTGAAGAAAAAGGTGTGTACCTCCGCAACGCTATTGCGCCTTTGATAAAAGCAAATTACGCCAAGGATTGGGGTGAGAGAATGCAGACGATCGATTCCATCGTGGAATCGATGAAAATGAATCCAGGAGATCTTGCTGATTTCCTTGATGCATTCACTCTTGAGAAGACCGATGAACGGGGGCATCCCGAAGATTGCATCGTCTTAAGCACCATTCATTCTTCAAAAGGACTCGAGTGGCCTGCCGTCTTTATCATGGGCTCGGGAAGCATGCAAATGCCGCATCCACGGGTGAGTTCAGAGGACGAAATGGCTGAGGAGAGACGGTTGATGTACGTTGCCGTAACGAGGGCTCGCGACAGACTTGTGATTTCTTATCCACAAGCCATTGGCAAACGACCGGACTACCAGTTTCCCTCACCCTTATTGCCTGAAGACATTTCGTGGCGCGCCATGGATAACTTAGTCAAAGTGAATATACCTCGACCAGAACCCCGCGAACTCACGCGATTGCGTTAATTGCGGAATCGGGGATTTTTCTTCGTTCAGACGAAATTAGTCCTGAATTTGATTCATCAACTTTTCTTCTTCTTCCCGTTTTTTGGCAATATCGTAGTTCTCGTTGTCGGGATGATTTTTATTTAGTGGCGAGATAGCCCTCAGCTTACTGATCACTGGAGGAACGACTGTAATCAGTTTATCAATATGTTCGTCAGTGTTGTAAGTACAGAAACTGAAGCGAACAGCACCCCGTGCGCGGGCAGGGGTTAGACCCATTGCCGAGAGGACATGGGACGGATCGAGGGAGCCGGTGGTACATGCAGACCCTGAAGAACAGCAGATACCTTCTTGATCAAGCAACATGAGGACAGCCTCAGCTTCGACAAAATCAAAGGCAATATTGCAGGTATTAGGAAGGCGCAAGGTTTCGTCACCAGACACATAAATATCAGGAACCCGTGATTTCATTTCACTCTCGAACCTGTCGCGCAGGGCTTTCACGCGGGTATTTTCTTCCGCCAACCGTTCTCCCGCCAGTTCGCAGGCTTTCCCAAGTGCGACGATCGAAGCGACGTTTTCTGTACCACCCCGTTTTCCACGCTCCTGAGAACCCCCGATCACCATAGGTTTAAACGAAACCCGGCGTCGAATGTACAACACGCCGATTCCCTTTGGGCAATGGAGCTTGTGGCCCGAAATGGAAAGCATATCAATTTTGTTAGACGACATGTCGATGGGAATTTTGCCCACCGCTTGAACAGCGTCCGTGTGGAAAAGAGTGCCCTTCTTTTTGGCGATCTCTGCAAAATGTTCGACGGGAAGAATCACTCCCGTTTCATTGTTCGCCCACATGATACTAACAATAGCTGTATCAGGTCGAATGGCAGCCTCAACCTGTTCAGGAGTGATTCGCCCTTGGGCGTCTACGGGGAGAATCGTGATCTCGTAGCCCTGTGATTTCAGAAATTCGCATTGATTCTTAATAGCCGAATGTTCGACCTTAGTAGTGACAATATGTTTTTTAGAAGGATTTAAAAGCAGTGCTGAGTTGATGGCAGCATTGTCTGATTCAGTCCCGCAACTTGTGAAGATGATTTCCCGAGGATCGGCTTTGAGTAGGGCAGCAACTTGTTCACGAGCTTTATCGATGGCTTCAGCGACTTGGCGTCCAAAGTTGTATGCGCTGGACGGGTTACCGTAGAATTCTGACAAAAAAGGGACCATTGTTTCGACCACAAGAGGATCGACTTGGGTAGTTGCGTTATTGTCTACGTAAATAATATCAGCTTTGCGAACAGTCATAACATTCTCAATTACAATATTGTACAGGCCTCACCTTGATTCAAATAAAATGTGGCCTGAATTGATTTGGAAAGAAGGAAACTAATGGAAATAGGGCAATCCCGCAACGGTTTGTTTTACGATGAACGATTGGCATCTGAGACTTAGGAATGATGAGGATTAGCCGCGAAAAGGTGCAAGAGACACAAGAAGGGGAATATGGAACCCGCAGATTAAGCAAAGACTTACGCAGATTAAAAAAAGCGCAGAAAGTAACCTGATAAACTCAAACAAGAATTTACGGGCTACTCACCCGAAAACGTGGGCAGACAGGATTGTCTGCCCACGAGGAGCAACAAAGAAGGAAATTAGACGAATTTAATGAAATTTCTTTTGTTTCATAGGTTTGCTTCTACAGTAGACGACGCGCCATGAAATTATGTGATTTAACCCAGTTTTATTCCCCGGACAGTGGGGGAGTGAAACGTTATTTGCATGAGAAAATTGATTACATCCAGCGCGCGACTGATTATGAGCACGTGTTGATCGTCCCGGGCGCAAAGGATGGGTGCGTCGTTAATGGTCGATGTAAAGTATACACCATCAGATCGCCAAGGTTCTCGTCTACTTCTAGGTATCGCGTGATGCTCAGAGTTGGCCAGTTGAAGGAAATTCTGGAAAAAGAGCATCCCGACCTCATTGAATTAGGAGATCCCTATCATGTGTCGTGGGCGGCCATTAAGTACGCCAAACGGTTGCACATACCCGTTGTTGGGTTTTATCATAGCAATTTCCCGGAGGCGTATGTACGCACATTCAGTAAGTTTTTAGGCAACAACCTTGGGCAATCGCTAGAACGATATGCGGAGAATTATGTATGCAGACTGTATAATCAAATGTCCCGGACGCTTGTGCCATCACCCGGGCTTGATCGATTACTTCGGTTATGGGGTGTCAACAACACCGTTGAAGTAGCGCTAGGCGTGGACACCGAGATATTTTCACCCGCGCAACGAGACCGATCTTGGCTCTGTGAGGAGCACCACGTTCCCGACGATAAAAACATTCTCCTCTATGTCACCCGGCTCTCACAGGAAAAGAACGTATCGACATTGCTCCGAGCCTTCGAACTATTACAAAGCTCCGGAACAACTGCGGGGCTAAATTTACCTCCCCCGCCGCAGACACAAATCGCAAGCGAAGGTAGGTTCAAGTCCATTATTAAGAATGCCCCCATTGGAGGTTCAGGATTTCATTTAATTATCGTGGGCGATGGTCCACTGCGTAAAGAAGTGAACGAAACGATACGCCGAACTAAGGCTGTGACGTGGTTGCACTACATTAGCGACAAACACATGCTCGCAAAGATTTACGCGAGCGTGGACATTTTTGTGCATCCCGGAGTTTTGGAGACATTTGGCTTGGCGGCGTTAGAAAGCCAGTCTTGCGGAGTACCCGTGGTGGGGATTCGAGGAAGCCGCTTGGATAAAATCATTTTTGCAGGCCAACATTATTGGGCGCCGAAGAACAATCCTGCGGATTTGGCATTCGCCATTGAGAGCATATCCCGCACCGATCTTCGGGTCCTAGGGGCACAAGCCCGTGCGCAACTGGTGGAAAAATATTCTTGGGATGCGGTTTTTGCCCATCTCTTTTCGATTTATCGCGAAACAGCCCCTTTATAATGCTCTTTATTAAGACTACGAAGTGATCAACCTACAGAGACAAAGCATCAAGTTGAATGGCCTGAGTAAATATTTCATTAAATTTTAAATAAAGTATCCTGTCCATTACAAGGAAGTGTGCTACCTTATAACCGATTTCCTTTTGGTAATGAGTTTGGAATGGCGCAATGCGGCATCCCGCTGAAGCAATTTGCAAATTTAAACGCTAAAAACGGAATGCTTTTTTATCTCTCCATCGCTAGGCCGCGTGACTGTCTATCTTTTGATTTTTGAAAAGGTCGAATAACAATTCAACCTTCGCTCAGTGACGAACTACTGATGCGGTATGAAAAGGAACGCAAGCATGAGCACGGTTAAAAAAGTAGTAGTTTTAGTTGTCGACGATAATAAGGAGAAACGAGAACTCTCGGTTCGCTACCTTTTTGATGCTGGGTTTACTGTCTGGGAGGCTACCGACGGCGAGGAGTGTTTAATCAAAGCGGAGAAAGATCCCTCGGTTATTCTCTTTGACGTTCACATTCCTGATATCGCTCGACTAGGTTTTTGCCAACAGTTGAGGGCAAACCCTAAGACGACTAAAATACCGATTATCTGCGTCTCTGCGACCTTTCCAAACACAGCGAATTTGGATTATGACTTTGACGGAGAAGCCGACGGGTATCTGACTGGGCCCATAGCCCCCGCCGAACTCATCTCCACGATAAAAGCCCTGTTACGTTGGCGGAAAGCAGAAGAAGTCTCGGACAAATTAGGCAAAGATTGGCAAATTACATTTAATTCAATTAGTGATCCCGTTTCGTTACTTAACGAAGATGGAATATTTCACGAATACAATTCAGCGATGGTCACCTTTTTGGATTCAGTAGGATTAAACTCTGAAGTCGTCAGTTTTAATTCGTTCTGCGCTCTCTTTGATCCCTTAGGATCTGATTTTCTTCATCAGACATTACAATCCGACACCAAACAAACCGCAGAACTTCGTGCAGGCTTGGATTGGTACTCAGTCATCGTTGAACCCGTGGTTGAGAAAAATTCAAAGAGATTTGTATTAGTACTCCGAAAAACGACAGAGCAAAAAATGGAGCGTGATGCGTTATCGGAAACAGCACTGAGGAAGGATCAATTTCTTGCCGTGCTAGGGCATGAGTTGAGAAATCCGTTAACAGCCATTAAAATCGGGGCAGAAAACATGTTGGAAGGGGGGCTGACACCCGAAGATGAATTTGAAACCCGGAAAATGATAGTCAGACAAAGTCGGCACTTATCACGCATGATGGAAGATTTGCTTGATATGACTCGCATCTCAAGAGGCTCAATCTTATTACGCAAAGAACCCGTTGATTTACGGTCGGTTGTTTCGGCATCGGTGAAGGATTTTCAGTATTTGGTGAATGACCGCAAAATTGAATTAAAAATACATTCCGGGGAAGTTGGAATTTATGTCGAAGCTGATACCACAAGACTCTCTCAGATACTTGGAAATCTCATTCATAATGCCTGCAAGTTTTCACAAATAGGAGGCAAAGTGGAAATCACTTTGCACCGAGAAAGCGGAATGGGATCGATATCCGTAAAGGATGAAGGCATCGGGATGACCCAGGAATTCATGAAAAGCATTTTTAGACCCTTTTCACAGGCAGAACCTGCCGGAAATGGAGTGTATGGCGGACTCGGGCTAGGACTAGCGCTTGTGCGTGAATTGGCAAGATTAATGGGAGGCGATGTCAAAGCTACGAGTGACGGGCCAAACAAAGGATCCATGTTTAAAGTTCAATTTCCAGTGATTGAACATGTGCCAGTCGCAGCAGCCGTCATTAAGAAGGGGCCGAAGGCCAAACTTAACATTTTGGTG
Source organism: Verrucomicrobiota bacterium (assembly GCA_034440535.1). Classification (GTDB taxonomy): domain Bacteria; phylum Verrucomicrobiota; class Verrucomicrobiia; order JAWXBN01; family JAWXCD01; genus JAWXCD01. The sequence continues at coordinate 8,936 of JAWXCD010000094.1, forward strand.
GTTGAGGACAGTCCTGACACAGCACGGGCTTTGCAGATATTTTTGGAACTTGAAGGGAACAACGTACAGACAGCAGGTTCCGGCGAGGAAGCATTGATTAATTTGGATAAATGGACGCCGCACGTCATTTTTTCAGATTTAGGGTTGCCGGCCATGGATGGGTTTACATTGGCGACTAAAATACGTGAAAAAATAGGGTCTGAGACCTATCTAGTAGCACTTTCTGGGTTAGGGCGAAGCCATGACATCGAACGGACGAAAGTAGCCGGTTTTGATAGTCACATTACCAAACCACCAGAGCTCGAGGATTTGCGTAAAGTATTGAGGCGCGTCAGTGAGAAACAAGCTAATGGCTCAGACGCCCCTATTGCTGTTCACACACAATAGCGGTTATAAATAGCTTCAAGCTTTTTGGCCATGACGGCTTGGCTATGTTCGCGGGCCACAAACACATTCCCTTTTGCGGCTCTCGAAGCCGACGCGGAAGGATTTTGTAAAACTTCAAGTATGGCCGCCGCGAGTGCAGTGGAATCGGAGTGGGGAATAATCAAGCCCGTCTCCATATGGCAAACCACTTCAGGAATGCCCCCGACATTTGTGCCAATGACCGGCGTTTGCGAGGCATGGGCTTGAAGAATGATTTGTGGAATACCCTCATGCGCGGTCGATGGTAGGACAAGGGCATTTAAGCCCTTAAGAATATTTTCCACATCGGAACGATGACCCAGCAGAAGGACATTAGATGTGAGACCGAGATCAATGATTTTACGTTCGATATTTTCCCTTTGGGGACCATCCCCCGCGATCACAAAAACGGTATCAGGCAAAGACTTCAGCACGGAATAAGCCGCTTCGAGAAAAAAGGGATGGCCTTTCCAGCTCCGAAGCACCGTGACCATGCCAATTATCGGAACGTCAGAGGCAATCTTTAATTCCTTGCGAATGGTTGAAATACGTGGGCCCGAATAAATCTCAATATCAATCCCCGTCGCAATAGTGGTGACATCGGCTGGTTTAAGAGAAAGTTCTGTGATCAACCGGTTTTTGATTTTGTCGCTGGTCGTTAAAACATGATGAGGCAAACGCCCAAAAGCAATTCGACTTGTAAAGCGGTTAGGGTAATCCACTTCGATATGGCGACTGCGCAAGATGAGTGGAACACCAGCTGAACGCCCCGCAAGACCCGCGAGCCATCCGTCACGAGAGCTATGAGGGTTGAGGACCGCGACACTTTCTTTTTTGAAGAACCGTTTTAGGATAAAAAAGTCTCTTGCCCATGCGGATCTTTTAAAGGACATGGGAAGACAGGGGATCCCCGCCGCTTCTGAGCGTTTGAAGATTTGGCTTTCGCGGGGGGCAACCAGGGAAACCTTATGGCCTCGTTTTTGCATAAAGAGCATTTCCGTGAAAATACGTATCTCTTGGCCGCCCCATCCCAACGAACTTTCCGTATGTACAATCCTGAGTTGCTTCATGTGTGAAAAACGGGCATTATACCGCCCGTTTTTAAAAAGAGAAGAGACAGTTTTCAGTGGAAGATTCAGTTCAATCAATAATGGTTTTAAAGTTCCGGAACATCGGCGATGTGTTGATCACTACCGGTGCACTTCGATCCTTGCGCACCCGCTATCCTAGAGCGAAAATTACACTCTGCCTTTCAAAGGGCACTGAAACCATGGTGCAAGGTAACCCATGCGTAGATCAAATACTCGTGCTGGATCGGAAAAAATGGGGGCGGGGATTTTTTAACCTGCTGGGACATGAGTTAGAATTTTTACAGCAAATTCGTAAACAGAAACCTGATATCATCATTGATTACACCACCGGCGACCGCTCGACCGTGTACAGCTTGTTATCAGGAGCCACCCAGCGCCTGGCCTACAAACCGATTAAAAAAGATACGTGGTGGAAACGGAAAATTTATACCCATTATCCACCAACCCCTGAACCACCTCCGCACGAAGTCCTCAAACACATTGATTTATTGTTGCCGCTAGGCATTCGACCCGTGAATCCGAAACTGGAGCTTGTAGTTGAACAGGAGGACCGGGATTGGGCAGAGAGTGTTGTTTCACCGTTTAAGCAAAAACATATTGTTCATGTGCACCCGACATCGCGATGGCTATACAAATGTTGGGATGATCAAAAAATGGCCGAAACTATTGATCTGATTCAGGAAAAGCTGAATTGTTGTGTTGTATTAACCAGTAGCCCAGATGAACAGGAGATAAAAAAAGCAGAGAACATTAAGCGTCAGTGTAAAACTTCACCCGTAGATCTTTCCGGGAAAACATCGTTACCACGTCTGGCGGCATTGAGTTCGATCTCGAGTGTCTTTTTAGGAGTTGATACCGCTCCCATGCATATGGCAGCTGCTGTAGGAGTTCCGGTTGTCGCTTTGTTCGGGCCAAGCGGCGTGCATAGCTGGAGTCCATGGTGTGATAGGAAAATCGTCATACGCAAACCCTGTCATTGTTTTTTTCCCGACACAACCCAACCTCAAAATGCGCCCCATTGCGAACATGCCCGTCTTCGCGATTGTATGGCGGCCATCGAAGTTGCAGAAGTTGTTGAGGCTGTTAAAAGTTTTCTGTCTCTAGGTTCTGGCGAGGAAGGGAAGGTCTAAAGTATGTGGAATCGCTTGGTGTTTTTTATTTTTCATCTAATTTTTCGACCATTGTCCTGGGTTTACACTCCATTGCCTCAACCACTATCGAAAAATCCAAAATCAATTGTGATCTTTAGTACGGCGGGCATTGGTGACAGTTTAACTGACTCTCCCGCCATTCGCGCCATCAAAGAAACGTATCCAACCGCAAAAGTGAGTGTCATAGCACACAAACGCCGATTGATAGTGGCGCGGCACAATCCGTTTATCGATGAAGTCATCCCGCATCGCAAAAACATATTTTCATTTTTGGGTGTGGTGCGTCGTTTTCGAGCGCAAGCCCCTGATATGGTTATTGTTCTGCGCGCCAATGATCCTGACACATGGCCATTGGCGTATCTATTAAATCGTCATGCGGTGATCAGTTGCCCTACGATGACCCGTTATCATTATTTAATTTCACACCCCATTCCTATTCCTGACTGGAACAACATTCACGGGGTTGAACAGACTCTAGGGATTGTCGCAGGGGCAGGGGCCACAACAAAAGATCCGCGTTTGGTGTTTCAAATTTCCGACGTTGAAAAGGAGAATGTACGACTTAGGTTTTCGAGTTGGGTGGAGAAACGTTATATCGTTTTTCAAGTCGGGGGAGGGACACGGGCTAATTACCGCGATTGGCCCGCTGAACCCATGGCGATCGTTATTAATTGGGTGCGAGGCCAGGGGATGAAAGTCATATTAACAGGGGGCAACGATAACTTGGAGAAAGCGATGCGCGTCCAAGTGTTGGCCGGAGGTGAAGAGCTACTTAATTTGTGTGGGAAAATGGGGTTACTCGAAACAGCAGAGGTTGTCTCACGAGCGGTTGCCCTTGTGTCCACTGACACAGGCGTCATGCACCTTGGGTTCGCCGTTGGCACGCCCGTGGTCGCTCTCGTTCATGGGCACAACCCCGCATCAAGAGTGGGGCCGTTCGGCTACGGAGATTCGCATTTGGTTATAGAGCTACTGAACCCTGATGGATCCAAGCCAAGACAAAACGTTTCCATGACTGAAATTCAACCGGCACAAGTTATTGAAAAGTTGGCGATCATAATGAAACGCAATGGAGTTGAGGTGTCTTCGTGAGGTGGCCGGGCAAAGATTTGTTGGTCAAAACTCTGTACAAAACTGGGTTTAGCACCGGCCTGATCAAAGTTGAACACAGTCGCGAGCGGATTGTCGCTATGGCTGGAGATGGGATTTTAGTCGTTGCCAGTACGGCTATGGGTGATGCGATCCTGTGCACCCCTCTCCTTCGAGTATTGCGTCATCAATTTCCAACCGCGCGCCTAGGGCTGTTGGTTTTAAAGCCTTTTGCCAATCTCTTCGAAAAACATGGGCACGGGGTTAAGGTGCACGTTTACCATGGAAAATACAGGGACACTCCATCGGTCGAAAAAGGAATGAAAGACCTTTATCCCGTCTCGTTATTAGCCAATATGAATGACCCAGATGTTATCCCGCTTCTGTATCGATGTGGGGTGAGGGGGTTTCTACGGCGCCCAATGAGAAACACCATTTATCGGGCATGGATGGCCAACCAAGATCAGATGCGAGCAAGTTACCAAACTGATCATGGTTCCGGGCATGATATTCGTCAGAAATTGGCTTTAGCAGAATGGCTAGGGGCAGGGATCACTGAGAAAGATTATCAAACTGAAATCTTTGTGTCCGACAACGATGAGGAAAGAGCCATCGGCTTGGTGGGTCAAAAAAAGATGATCGTCTTACATCCAGGGGCATCGAAAGATTTTAAACGATGGCCGATAGAGTACTTCATTCAACTGATTTCAAAATTAGGTTCATCATACTCCTATCTGATCACCGGCAGCTCTGGCGATTCTGGTTTGGCAGATGCCATTTGTAAGGGAGCGTCAGGTGTTGAGATTCAGAGTATTTGCGGAAAGGTGACATTGAGGGAAATGGCAGCTGTACTAAAAAAGTCGCTGTTAATGATCTCTGGGGATACAGGGGCGTATCACTTGGCTATGGCGATGGGATGCCCGACCGTGACGTGGTTTGCGCCACATAACGTGGGATCGGACGTGGAAGCTGTGGGTCCAGCGTTTAATCACCACAAACATCTCTCGCTAAGACCCGAAAGAGTGGGAGACCCCATTTCGCAGATCACGCCCGAACAGGTATATGAAAAAGCTGTGACACTGTTAGAATCACCGCGTAATTTCCTGAAAGTGTGAAAGACGAAGGGACTACTTTTTGGCCAGTAGTTTTTCGAACTCGCTCAGAACTTGTGTAGGCCCAACGTAGTTTTGACCTTCATAACTATCTAAAACCACGCGTCCGTTTTTATCGACAACAACGAGGCAAGGAATACCTGCGCCAGCATACGCAGTAAGAAACTGGCTTTGGCCTATTTTTGAATAATCAAGGACAAGCCAAGGCATATTGTTTTCCTTCACATACTTTTCCATATCTTCTGCGGAATGGTCCCCACTCACAAAAACTAAATCCCAATTTTTATATTGGGCTGAATTTTTGATATAAAATGAAACTAACTTAGGAGTAAATTGACGGCAGGGTCCGCACCAGTGTGCCGAATAATAGATGGCGTAATAGTCTTTCGTTTCATTAGCAGGTTTTTTGTCAGGGGCCAAACTGTTGCCCGCGAGACGAAGCATATTTGTATTCAACCGCTTCGACCAAGGTGTTGAACCTGCAGTTGCGGCGCTCACCGTAACCTGAGGCTGAGTGGGATCCTGCGCTCCAAACTCAACGGCGACGACCTTACCGTTTTCAACAATTACGTCACCTTTTTCGTAACTTAAAATCCGGCGTGTGCCTTCGGTCATTTCACCGATGGGTTTTCCTAACTCCTGACGTGCTTTTTCTTCGGTATCACCTTTTTTAACGGCGAACGCATTTAGGGAAAATAAAGCCAGAGTGAGGACGATGAGGTGTTTCATATTAGGTGCGGTTATTGAATCAAAGACCATGAGCGTAAGGAATTTTTATTTCTTATTTCTTATTTTTTAGGGGAGGGGGTTGGGAGTCGGAACTTTGATATGCTGTTGCGAGGAGTTGTGTCATCATGTCTCCCTGTCGCCCTTCGGGAATCAAGGTGACATCCACGTTGCCTTCAAGAATTTTTTGGTTTTCCAAGATTTCGAACATGGCGCCTGACACTTCCGGGTCTTCAGAAATTTTTTGGAGTGCAAGACCGACAATATAAGGTCTCATCGCCGATGCCTTAGCGAATTCAATAGCGGCCTCGCGTTCAGCGGTGCTCGTAATAATATTCACTTGATTGGCGCCATCCTGTTTGATTGCGGAAGTCACCTGACGTAGACGATTGACGACTTTTTCCTCAATTTGACGGATCATTCCTTGGTCGCGAAAGTGAACTTTCCTGATGTAAACAGAACCTAGTTTGTAACCCCATTCGTGAGATTTTGGGGACACCTCTTCGCGAACTGCTCTGCTCATGGCATGTCGGCTCTCGAGCATTTCAGAAAGTTTCATGTTGCTCAAGGAACGGACCGTCGCGTTACTGACATTTGCACGTAACGAACCGCGAGGATCCATATTCTTGAATAAATAGTCCACCGGGTTGCTGATAAACATTTCGTACCAGATGCCAATACCCATAGGAGCGCCTTCCTCGGAATTGACCGGTTGACTGCGTAAGTATTCTTGGTCCAACCGCATGTCGAGGACGTAACATTTCCCAATCCAGTTCACAATGAGCGCGTGCCAACCCATTGAGGATAATAAAAAGTGAAAGCCAGGTTCATCAAGAATGGCGATGACTTTTCCGAATAACACGTAAACCCTGCATTGGCGTTCTTCGATCGTCACGTAAAGACCCGAGAATCGGATTAAACCAAGAAGGATAGGAAGGAGGATAAAACAACCAAAGAAAGTAATGATTGCCGCAACGAAAGTGGTTCCAAGGAAGTCCATATTATTTTTTAATCTCCAAAATTACGTGTTCAGCGCGTTTATACAGTTCCAACCGGATATTTCGCAGATATGAGGATAAGGCTTTATCGCCACTCTTTTTAAGTTCTGAAAGTTGAGCGGCGAGCCAGTTTAAAGGTTCGATCTCCGCTTGCGCCTTTAACGTTTCAATTTCGACAGCACGCCTGGATTGAACAATTTTTTGGTCGGCAGAAGCTTTGGCGAGACTGATATCCGAAGAAACATGGTTATGTGCGGTGTTAATCGCCGCCAAGGCTGATTCCACATCGGGTGGGGGGTCGATTTCGGTGATGAGGGTTGCGTCCAGTACGATGCCATATCGAGCCTCAGATGATCCGCACTCTTTGTCCATGTGTTCGTTAAGATCGCGCAAATTTTTTCGAAGATCGTTTATGGAAATACCTTCTTTGACCGCTTCGACGACCGAATCTGGCTCATGAGCCTTTTTAGGTGCTTCGAAGTTGGCGATTCGCTCACGTAGAATAGAAACAAAGAACCCCATCACATGAACAATAGGTTGTTTGACACCGAATAAATAAGCGTACAAATTGCGATCTGAAACTCGGTACCGGATTTGCCCTGTTAGCCCTGTATTCAGTTGATCCTTCGTAACTGCCTCAAGAAAGCGCCCACCGTTATTGGCAGTCGGATTCTCTGGGTCATACGCCATATTCATGGTTTGAGTGGCAATAGAAACCTTATGAATATTTTCCCAAGGCATCTTGAGATAAGGTCCACCAGGTCCGATGACCCGTAATTGGGGGAAATTGTATCTATCGCGTTCATCCTCGTTAAGCAAGGCGCTGAGCCTAGGATCAGAGAGCGTAGTCGCTCCAGATTCGATTCTCTGAGCACGACCTAATATAGTTTTAACTGCCAGTTCATTTTGATCCACGGTGTAAAAACCGAAGATGACATAACGCACAATAAACCAAGCGACAAATCCGATAAACATTCCAATGAGAATAGGCATAATAGTGAGAGATTATTTATTTTTAATTATTATCTTAAACGTGTTTTTTGAGGAGAATCACTGACCTGTTTTTTCTTCCAGCTCTATCTTTCTTGCCCCGGCTTTTTTTACGTTGTCGCCGACTTTAGAGATTGAAGTGTATCCGAGTTGGCCTGTGTACACCAGTGAAAAGCTGATGACAATAGCAATGAGCCAACCCCCCAGCGCAGACAGAAAGGTCGAACGGAACATGAGCATTGTCATAGGCAGACCGAGGCCAAAAAATATGAGAGTAACTAATGAAATCGACAGCGTGAGTTGCATTGGATCCGTAAGATTGGTGAACTTTGGTAGAAAATACAGCGAGGTCCATGACGCGGCAACTAATAGAATAACAACCATGAGTAGAACATTAGCCGCAGCGACCAAGAAATAAGCATAACGCGCTTCGTTAAAGGACATAAATCGATGCAGGACAATCATCATCAGGACAAGGGCAAGGACCGCGAGAATAATTGTATTAATCCCTTCAGGGGGATTTAAAAGTACCTTCCGCCCAATTTCCACCGAACGCTCAATAATCTTTGTAAAGTCCATATAAAGGTTGAGAGCAACAAACAGTAAGTTTGAATTTAAGCCAGACGAAAGATATAATGAGGTTGAAAGAGTTTTTCCTGTCATTAAAGTAAAAGGGGGCTCTCCATAGTATCGACAGCCTGCGAGCCTTTGTGGTTTAGACCCCCGAATTTCGCTTCTCATTGAAAATGCGCGCGTTCAAAAATGACTAAAACTTTAATTAGAACCTAGAGACACACCATAATGGACCAAACCTACTATCAAACCTATCTCATGCTCGAAGAGAGAAATTGGTGGTTTAGGGCTAGGAAAGGCATTCTTCTCAGTTTATTGGAAAGCCGCGTTTTTTGTGGGAGGAAACCACTACAGATATTGGATGTCGGTTGTGGACCCAGCGCCCTATATGTAAGAGCTCTTCAGGAAGCAGGGCATGATATCGCTGGAATTGACTTCTCTGATCAATCTATAGGTATGGCTCGTAAAAAAGGGGCCAAAAAAGTTTATAATATGTCTATGGAATCCTTCTTCGCATATGAAAAAGAGCCTAGGGATATCATTCTCATGCTTGATGTGTTGGAACATGTTCAAAACGATTTAGAGCTCGTGCAGAGTGCATTCGAAAATATACGAGAAGCGGGGACTTTATTCATAACCGTCCCCGCTTACCAATGCTTGTGGGGTCCGCATGATGAGGTAAACCATCATTTCCGGAGGTACACAAAGCGTAAACTCGTGGCCATTGTGTCTGGAGCAGGGTTTCAAGTGGAAAAAGCTTCTTATTTTAATACGCTGCTCTTTCCGTTAGCGCTGGTTAAAAAGTTTGCTGACAAATTTCAGGGTGGAGGGAAAAAAGATTTTAACGATCGGAGTAGCGGAGTGATTAACAGGGTGTTCACTTGGATTTTTGAGGTGGAAAAGTATTTTTTGTCGTGGATGAGTTTTCCATATGGCCTCTCCATTCTTGTGATTGCCCATAAAGCAAAGGCACAACCTAAGAATGGGTAGGAATTATAATATGGAAAAAAGTCCACAAACCTATTGAACTCCTATGAAAGCCCGTGTAACGTAATTAATTGCATACGCAATAAACTCCCTTACTTGATCAGAAGACTGACTTCATATGTCGAAAAACGCTGAAGAAATGGCTCAAATACTCTCGACAATCGAGATGTTTGAGGTTGTCACCCAGTCCACCCCCGATGATTACCAATCCTTGGAAATCTTAAAGGAAGCTTACATTAAGATAGGTCGGGAAACAGATGCGATTGAGGTATCCAAACGCATCGCACAGGCCTATGTGAATTTGGGTCAAATTTCATCGGCCATTCTGGAGTACGAAGGTATTTTACAGAAACAGCCTGATTCCGTGGACGTCCTCATGGCTCTTGGAGAGCTCGAAGCCAAGCTTGATGAATTGACCCGCAGGGTGACCGCTCCCCAATCGGGCGATGACATGTCGGCGTCTGATCAAAAAGAAGCTGAGGATTTTCATAATAAACTGATTGAAACCGCTTCGACCAAAAAGGATAAAAAGGAAAAAGTCCGACTTGAAGGAGATCCAAACGAGCCCTTCGTTAAATACCTTTCAAAAATCCCATCCATTCCCGCAGATAAACTTCTTGCCGCTGGTAATAGAGCAAAAACACTTATTCCCTCAGCACCAAATCAAACCGGGGCATCGTTAATTGAGATTCTTGCCGAGGATAACGTCATGTCTGTTGAAGACATGCTCTGTTTGCTTGTGGACCGCACCAAGCTTGGGTACATACCGCTCGATATTTATGATGTGGATCGTACTATTGCAAAAATGATTCCCCAAGATGTGGCAATGTCCCGACTCATTGTTCCTTTTGATCAAATCAGTCGCACCGTAATGGTGGCCTTGGTCAATCCTTTTGACGAAGTGGGGCGCCAAGCGACACAACAGGCGATGGAGTATAATATTCATTGGTTTCTGGCATCGCCTGAAGCGGTTAGAAAAGTTCTAAAAACTGTTTATCGGTTAAGTTAATTAAGGGAGCACTTATGGCAGGAAAAAGTTATGGTGAAAGAATTGCCGAGGTTTTGATAAATGATGGGTTGTTAAGTCAAGAGCAACTCGATGAGGTGCGTGACCAACAAAAGCAATCAGGTGGGCAATTGCTTAAGTTGCTTGCCGAGAAAAAATTTGTCACGGAAGAGGATTTAATGATTAGTACCGGTAGGTGTTTGGATTCGCCTCCCGTGAACGTTTCCAAGCTTACGGTATCAGAGGAGGTTCGTGGTCTCGTTTCCCCTGACATGGCTCGAATGCATAAGCTTATTCCTGTAGCAAGGCTGGGGAAGAAACTTTTTGTGGCTATGGCTGATCCACTAAACGTTCTAGCTCTTGATGATTTAAAGCGCGCGACAAAGATGGATGTCTTTCCCATGATCGCGACCACAAAAGCTGTCATGGATGCCCTTTCGGGCTTGAAAAGCACCTCAAACTCTAGCGTGAGTATGGAGCAACTTGAGGAACAGGAGCAAATGACCCTTGATGGCGATGGTAATGTTGAAATTGTTGATAATAAGCAGGACATGGATATTGAAGCGTCATTATCCAATGGGCAAGACGCGCCAGTTATCAAGATGACGAATTTGATTCTTTACCAGGCCATTAAAGAAGGGGCCAGTGACGTCCATTTGGAGCCCTACGAAAAAAAGGTGACTTTGCGTTATCGTATCGACGGCAACTGTCAGGAATTTAAGGGCCCACCCAGAAACATGCATAATGCGATTGTGTCGCGTATTAAAATTATTTCTGGATTAGATATTGCGGAGCGGCGTTTACCGCAGGATGGAAGGTCGCGCTTAAAATCCGGCGGGACCAATTTCGATTTGCGCGTTTCGATTTTGCCCATGCTACATGGGGAAAAAGTGTGTATTCGAATTAATAAAGGCAGTATTGCCGCGAATATTGCTGGACTTGGAATGGACGAGAGTTCGTTCAAACGCTTTATGAAAGCCGTGGACGCACCCCACGGCATGCTATTGGTCACAGGGCCTACTGGTTCAGGTAAGACGACTACTTTGTATGCCGTGCTTACGGAGCTAAATAAACCGCAGTATAACGTGGTAACCGTGGAAGACCCGGTTGAAGTGCAGATCAATGGCGTGAATCAAGTGCCCGTGCGCGCAGAAATCGGACTTACGTTTGCCGCCTGTCTTCGTTCTATTTTGCGGCAGGATCCTGACATTGTGATGATAGGTGAGATTCGTGATGGTGAAACCGCCGATATTGCTGTGAAGGCGGCTTTGACGGGCCATCAAGTGTTGAGTACTCTGCATACGAATGACGCGGCTGGAGCTATTGCGCGTATGGATGACATGGGCGTGGCGCCATTTCTCATTTCCTCGTCAGTCATTCTTGCTTGCGCTCAACGTTTAGCAAAGCGAATTTGCCCGAATTGTAAGGAGGAAACCGAAATGCCACCGGCTGATTTTCTTGAGAAACTAGATCTGACCCCCGAGGATGTGGAAGGGGTTACTTTTTACGCAGGGCGTGGGTGTGACAAATGTAAAGGTAAGGGTTTGGCTGGGCGCGTGCCTGTTATTGAGGTGTTGAGCGTTTCAGATCGGGTTCGTAAAATGGTTATTAAAAGGGCAAATTCAGCGGAGTTGAAAAAAATAGCTATTGAAGAGGGAATGATGACGCTTCGTATGGTGGCTGTTGAGAAGGCAAAAGAAGGAATTATTTCATTACAGGAAGTGATTGATATTTCTTCGGACGACCACTAATTGAACCTTTTACTTTACTTTTTACACAAATTTTATTAATAAATAACGTTCAATATGGCTTTTTCATTTTTTGGGAAGAAAAAAGATAAAGATGATGAGGCGCCCCCACAACCGGCTGCAGTCATGCCGGTAGCCGCCGCGCCTCCTGTGCCTGTGGCACCACCTCATGCCCCTAATGTTCCGGTTGCAAAGGCGCCGATGCCTCCACCTCCAGCGAGGACGGCGGAATTAGGGAGACCTTCTATCAAACCTGCTGTTCCTGTAGCAAAAATTCCTGCTCCTCCTCCTGTTAATCCTGCAACTGTAAAACCGCAAGTCGTTTCCGGTGCTAGTGGGGTGGTGCCCCCTGGATCACCGGCTCCAGTTCCTGCAATGGTAGTTCCCAAGCCTTTGGGAGCTGGATCAGGTTTCCAAGCTAAAGCGCCATCTGGTCCCTCTATTCCTGGATCCATGCCATCACCTGTTGCTCCTCGCCCGGCTGCCCCTCGACCTTTACCTGGTGGAATCCCAGAGCCGTCACAAACCATTTTGTCTCCGCCAAAAAGGCAACCGTCAGCAGCGGTAAATCCTGCGGTTCCAGCTGCTGCTGCTGCGCCTCTGCCTGCTCCTGTCGAGGGTGAAATTGCCGTTCCTTATTCTGTTCTCGCAAAGGGTCTTCCTCCGGATGTAGTTAATCCCGGAATGGAAAGCTCAGACAAAACGGTAAACTTTCCAGCGCAATTAATTGTTGACCAGCTTTCTCTTGGTAAAGTTTCTATTCTATTAAAAGATATTGCGGAACGGGCGCCTGACCTTTTGGCTGATCCTGCCAATATTGTCGACCAGCCTATTAACCTTCCGCTGGGTGACATGTTTAAATTGGTTTCGCCTTCGTTTCTTAAGAGGCGGCCGGATCAAATTATACAAAAAATTGAAGGCGATGATATTCCAACGCCTTTTAGTGAAATGGCTAAGAAAGCGGCGGCAGCTCAGGCCTCCGCAGCAAGTGCTTCAGGAGCAGCCCCTGCACCGGCTCCGGCTCCTGCGCCAGCTGCCTTGAAACCTGCGGCGCCTGCTCCCGCATCGATGCAATCCGTCACACCCGTTGCGCCTGCGCCTAAACCCGCAGTCTCTGGCCAACAAGGAGGTAGACCCATTATTCCACCTGCACCGATGACGGCACCGATTAATCCTGCCGCACGTGGACCATCACCAGTGCCACCTGCGGTTCGGCCCGTTGTGCCACCAGCCCCGGCTACAATGGCTCTCAATAAGGGCACCGCTGTTCCATCACCTTCGCCAAACCCAGGTACAGCTCCCATCGTGCGTCCTAGTGGATTTGGTGGACCTAGCAAGCCGCCTATTCCTCCCGCAC
>JAWXCD010000095.1:0-11345 GCA_034440535.1 Verrucomicrobiota bacterium
CAGTGAGTGCTGCAAAAGTAGAACGTCTTTCCGTCGCGCTCAGCATGGAGTGCGGTGGCTTCGTCCACGGTCATGCCGCAGATGGGATCGATTGCTTTGGTAGTGGTTTCATTCATAGTTTTGTTTCTTTCTGGTTCGCTTACTGGTGCTTGCGATTGGGAATCAGGTCGTAGCGCCACTGGGATTGTTGGAGACAGGATTCCCTTTGGTTATAGTATACTGAGTTAGTTGAGCATGAAGTCGGCCAAACCCGATCAGTAGGCGGGTTTAATTCGACTGCCTCAGTTACCGAATGCTATTTGCTTAGCCAGCCATTTCCACACCTTGAGCATGGCTAATGGTGGAAATTGATTTTTGAAAACAATGACCAGCATTTACATGAATCAATTTGTTACTTTTTGAGCGCTTCGCTTTTGGATTCAATCAAGGCTAACAATTCGTTCCAGGATTTTACGAACGACTTGGCGCCTTCATCCTGAAGTTGCGCGGCCAAGGCATCCACGTTCACGCCGGCCTTAGCGAACTGCAGCAAAACGGCTTCGCAATCGCTACCGTCCGATTCCATGACTGGGCCGATTTCTCCGTGATCAGCAAATGCTTTCAACGTTCCCTCGGGCATTGTGTTGACCGTGAACGGTGAAGCCAGAGCCTTGATGTAAAGAATGTCGGAGGCTTTGGGGTCCTTGGTGCCGGTGCTAGCCCACAATAATCGTTGGGGTCTCGCGCCGGAATTATACGCACGCTGCCACCGCTGGTTATTCAACTGTTCGCGGTACGCTTTGTAAATGCGGCCAGCAATAGCGATGCCGAGCTGGTTGTTCAACGCCTCCGGCACCTTGCCTACAACGGCGGCATCCCAACGGCTGATGAATATCGAGGCCACGGAGCCAACACAAGGATTAAGTCCCGCGACAATGCGCCGTTCAATGCCGCGGATATAGGCATCGGCAGCGGCCACATACTGATCGCTTGAAAACAGAAGAGTTACGTTGACCGGCACTCCCGCAAAAATTGCCTCCTCAATGGCCGGTAAACCTTCCTTCGTTCCTGGAATTTTGATGAATAGGTTGGGTTGTCCTGCCCGTGCGAAAAGCTCCTTGGCGGCGGCGATGGTCCCGGCCGTGTCATACGCGAGCAGTGGCGACACTTCCAGAGAAACCCATCCGTCCACACCGTTCGTGCGATCGTGAACCGACCGAAACAGACCGGCGGCACGAGTGAGATCATCCAGCGCCAGATCGAAAAAAAGACGCTCGCCCGATTTACCTTCGATCAATGCCTTGCCAATTGCGTCGTCGTACGCCGTGCCCTGTTTCAGGGCGTGATTAAAGATCGTTGGGTTCGACGTCAGCCCGGTCACGGATAGTTCGTCAATATACCGTTTGAGCGTGCCGCTGTTCAGCATATCACGCGTGATGTTGTCGAGCCATAAACTCTGGCCGAGGTCGTGCAGTCGTTGGGTAGCTTTCATATTCATAATGTTTAATCTGAAATTGTCTTCCCGCAATGTTGCAAGACCGAGCGGGCAATCATCAGTTCTTCATCCGTGCGAATGAAACGGACTGTGACCCGGCTGGCGTCGGTGGAAATCACCGCTGCATTCTTGGCATTGCGAGTCGTGCTGATTGTGATGCCGAGGAAACCCAGCCCTTCGCAGATACGGGCGCGAATTGACGGTGCGTTTTCGCCGATGCCGCCGGAGAAGACCAGTGTGTCCAAACCACCGAGCGCCGCGGTATAAGCTCCGATCCACTTTTTTGTCTGATAACAAAATAACGCTACGGCTTCCGCCGCCCGGACATCTTTGGTTTCTATAGCGAGCAAGTCGCGCATATCGGAACTGGTTCCCGAAATGCCAAGCAGTCCCGATTTGTGATTAACCATTTCGTAAAATTGTTTGGTGGTCATCTGTCCGGTACGAGCCAGATACGGAGCGAGTCCGGGATCCAAATCGCCGGAGCGTGTGCTCATCACTAATCCCGCTGTTGGGGTAAAACCCATGCTGGTGTCCGTGCTCTTGCCGTTGCGCACGGCGGCCAGACTCGCGCCGTTGCCAAGATGCGCGAGGATCACCCGGCCCTTGGTGGCCGCCGGATCTCCGAGGCGCGCGAGTTCTTGCATCAAATAAGCGTAAGACAGGCCGTGGAAACCGTAGCGTTGAATTCCCATAGCATCGAAGCGTCGCGGAATCGGCAGCAGCTTGGCCACGCGCGGCATGGTCTGGTGAAAAGCCGTATCGAAGCAGGCCACCTGCGGCAGTTTCGGATGACGCTTTCGAAACGTCTCGATCAGTTCAATCTCGCGGGGCAGATGTTCCGGGTCAGTTGGACTGATGCGGTGCAGTTCAGTGAGCAATTTGTTTGTGACGATCTCTGGCTCAGTATGTTTCATACCGTGAACAACCCGGTGTCCCACTGCTTTCACGGATGCGAATTCGGGTCGGGCTTCGAGCCAATCAATCAGCGAATTCGCCGCTGATTTATGAGCGACGTTCGAAAATTTTCGCCTCCCTGGCTTTTTGTTCGCAGGTTCATGAAAAGTCAAACTCGTGCCGCTCAATCCAATGCGGTCAACCTTGCCATAAAGCCCTCGCTTTAGCGGTTCACCGGCTTGGTAGAGTGCGAACCTGATACTCGACGAGCCGCCGTTGATTGTCAGGATGCTTGAGCTGTTTTGTTTCATGGGACATCTTTTCTCAACTGAGTAATCCGTACGTAACTAGATTTGCGCAGATAGATTAGTAATCAGTGTGTATAAAGCCAATGACAGGCTCATTGCTATGATTAACTTATTAGATAGAGCAGGAACCACGCCCCTTGGGTGTTACCATGGAATGGAGAGGGTTAGGTCAAGCTTGGCAGGTCGTGGTGAAAACGGCTCAGTGGCGAAACCTCGTTGAAGTGAGAAAGGTATTCCCATCTGCAGATGCAGTGAAAGTAGTCAGCGGTAGGCAGGTGACGATTTTTAATATCGGAGGCAACAAGTACAGACTGATATGCGGTATTCATTATAACAGGGGAATAATATTCATGCTTCGGTTTATGACCCACGCCCCAGTACGATAAAAATAATTGGAAGGAAACATTATGAAGACAAAGTCGAGCACAAGACATCAGTTCAAGGACATGCCCAAAACGTACGAGCAGTTATGCCGCATCTTTTTGCCCCGTCCCATCCATGATAATGTCCAGTTCCGCAACACTTGTGAGATTGCTGAGACATTTGCGGGTCATACGCTCAATAATGATCAGGGGGATTATTTTGAGATATTGAGTGAACTCATTGAGGATTATGAAGCTGAAACCTCCCCTGAGCCAAAAGTGAAAGCCTCGGCCATGCTGGAATTTTTAATGGAACAGCAGGAGATGAATGGATCTGACCTGGCCCGGTTGTTGAAAGTGGACCGGAGTCTGGTGAGCCGTATCCTAAATGGCAAAAGGCAACTGACCGTCCCCCAGATCAAGGTATTGAGCCGGAAGCTTTCAGTCAGCACGTCAGTATTCATTGATTGAGACGGGATGTAGCACAGGGAAAATAGCCGCGAAAAGGCGCAAGAGCCGCAAGAAAGAACCGGGGAAAGTAATTTCACACGAAGCCACGAAGACACGAAAGTTGGGATGAGGGAACCGCAGAGTTATCCTGTTCTCTTTCTCCGCGCTCTCCGCGACTCCGCGTGAAATTATCTTTTCCCCGGTGCGCTAAGGGTCAACCTATTATGTTCACAATCCACAACGATTGCCGCCACCTCTTCCTTATCCCTTCGTGCCTTCGTGTGAGTATTTCATTCTTCCTCTTCTCCAAGATTCCGCCCCATGCGGGATGACTCAGCCTTGCTGAAAGTTTTGGTTCACACGAAGGCACGAAGCCACGAAGGTTGAGGGGACCGTTGAGGATTCGTTTGCATCCCACTTTGTATGAAGTCGCCCCAAAGTTTATGAGCAGTCCAACGGGTAGGTTTAGCAATCGCAGATAAGTGAGAACTTGCTTACTGTTGCATCGAAGCCGTCACGCTCAATCTACTCAGTGCGATGGACTTTGCCCCAGTGAACGTCGAGACGTTGATCAAGGAAAAGCTGGATGGCTTTTAGCAGGGTCTTGCTTTCGAGTTTTTGGCCTTTGGCGATGATTGATTTGAGGTTGTCAGCGGGTAGGACTTTGAATGATTCCTGCCAGATGATAGGACCTTCGTCGAGGTTCACGGTTACAAAATGGGAAGTGACGCCGACGATCTTCACGCCCTTCTCGTAAGCCTGCCAATAAGCGCTTGCGCCCGGGAACGCCGGAAGGAGCGAAGGGTGGATATTGATAATCTTATTTTTCCAACGCCAGACAAAGTTGGGGGAGAGGATTTTCATAAAACGCGCGAGAACAATAAAATCGATTTCGCGTTTTTTGAGTTCGTTCAGAATGGCGAGTTCAGCTTTCGCCCGGTCATCATAAGGAATGTGAACAAAGGGAAGTTTGAGTTTCTGAGCTAAAGGCGCAAGGGTTGTTCGGTTGCCGATAACCACAGAGGGTTCCGCTTTTAATTTTCCGGACTTCACCGCCGCGGCGAGAGTTTCAAGGCAGTGTGGCTCTTTAGTGACCAACAACGCCATGCGCGGTTTCTTGTGCAGGTCATAGAGGTGTACCTGAATTTCCATGGCCAACTCTTTGGCAAGCCCCGCGAGACCCGTTTGAAGTAAATCCACTTTAAACTGAGGTTTCGGCCAAGACGCTTGAAGTGTCATGCTGAAATTGCCGCGCGTCACTTGTTCTTCAAGCGCTTCAATATTAGCCTGTACGGTAAAAAGGAAATTTGTCACACGAGCGATGACCCCTGTTTTGTCTTTTCCGATAACAGTTATAGCCGCGTATTGTTTCATGTCATTATCCTGTGGTTCTTAAACCGCTCGCAATCGCATTGATCGAAAGGAGTAACTGAGGAAAAAGGAGTTTCGCTTCGTCATCACGGTTTTCTTTTCGTAAGGTGCGCCACTGGCGGAGCAGGCGAATTTGTTGGGAATGGAGGAGCTTAAGGGCATCCGCACGCATCTTGAGAGTTTTAATCATGCGCGGACGTCGTTGAGCAATGGTTTTGCCCCCAAAAATCCTAGATATATACTCGTTGGTTCTCTGGAGTTCATCTTCGATATCTGTCAGAATTCTGTGCCGCAGGTCGCTATCTTCTACGAGGCCCGCGTAATCACGCATGATATTAACATCGACACTGGATAACGTCGTTTCCACGTTAGTGATCACAAACTTTAAGAACGGCCACGTGTGGCACTCTGAACTTAACATTTCGAAGGAAACCGGATCTTCCTGGGCCAATTTTTCTAAGCCGAAACCCACACCGTACCAGCCTGACAAATAGTAACGCGCTTGGTTCCAACTAAAAACCCAAGGGATAGCGCGTAAATCTTCCAGTGTTCTACGTCCGGTTCTTCGGCTGGGGCGTGAACCTATACTACTAAATTCTAAGGCATCGATGGGTGTCGCTTGACTATGATAATCGAGAAAACCCACCGAACGCAAAAGGGTCTGGTATTTATGTCGGCTATATTCCGAGAGATTGCTGAGCACTTTTTCCAAGGCTGGCGGTTTCTTTCCTAAATTATGGTGCTGCAAAGAAACCCCCGCAACGCCTGCACAAAGGAGTTCGAGATTGTAAGTGGCTGTGATCTGGTTGGCATATTTCTGGGCAACGGTTTCGCCTTGTTCAGTGACACGCAAGTCGCCGGTCAGTGATCCATGCGGAAGGGAGTCGAGAAACCGATGTGTAGGGCCTGCTCCGCGACTGATTGTTCCTCCACGCCCATGGAAAAATCGTATTTTAACACCTAGCTCATTGCCCACGCCTGAGATTTGTTCTTGTGCCCGGTTTAAGGCCCATTGACTGGCCAGGATACCGACCTCCTTATTGCTATCGCTGTAACCAAGCATGACCTGTTGAACCGGAGCAGATGCGAGATTGTCCTCCGACATCTGGTTGCGCCTCTGAAGTTGGAGACTGCGCTTTGTGACAGGATGACTCAGAAATTCACGAACTAAACGCGCGCCACGTTCAAGGTCATCATTGGTTTCGAGAAGTGGAACGACAGGCAGGATGCAAGCGACTCCATCCTCCGATGAAACAGTGAGCCCCGCCTCACGAGCTAGAATGTACACCACAAGCAAATCGGACAACTGCCGGGTCATGCTGACGATGAAACTGCCGATGCCCATCTTTCCAAATTTTTCAATATGCCGAGCGACGACCCGGAAACATTGTAGGACCGAATCCGCCTCCGGACCCGCCGAAGATTTGTAATGAAGAAAAGGCCGGGCAGAAAGAAGCTCTTTATTGAGTAATTCGAGGCGTTTAACTTCAGGCCATTCGGGGAAGTCTTTGCCGTCTATCCCGGCCTTTACCAAAAGCTGACTGATAGCCAAATCATGGAAACTGCTGTTTTGGCGGATATCAAGAACCGCAAGGTGGAATCCAAACACCTCAATAGCTCGGCGCACGGGTAAAAGGTCTTCTTCTGCGATCCGTTCAGCACCCACCTCTAAAAGTGTATCACGTAGGCGGCCCAAATCTTCTGAGAGTTCCTGGGGATGTTGGTAGCAAGACTTTTCATTTTCGCGATCCTCAAGAGGAAGCTTCGCCTGCATAAGGAGTACAAACTGTCTCCAAGGTTCTTCAGGGGCTTTACGCAAAAGTCGGGCTCCGCGATCGCCAAGTTCTTCGCATCTAATGGCGATTAATGATCGGAGCGTGTCAGGAACAATTTGAAAATGATAGGACAGACTCAGTTTTTCAATCAGCTCCCCTAACTGATGATGAATGACCCAGAGCGCGCCGCGGCGCAGGTCAATTAAGGTCTGGCGAGTGACATCTGCTGTGACGAGAGGATGACCATCACGATCGCCGCCTACCCAAGTTCCAAAGCAGATTTTAGGAAGACGACTTAAACCCTTAATAAGGCTTGGATCAAAACCAACATCCGCCCATGCCTGTTTCAGGCGCAAATCGAGGCGTGGGACAGCATTGGGAAACACATTGCGCAGGTAGTGAATGGCGTTTCTGCGCTCCTCAGCCACGTCGGGTTTAGTGAGGAGAATTTCGCCTGACCTCCAAAGTCGTTCAAGGGAGGCCTTGATATCGTTACGTATTTCTTCCTGCTCGTACTTGGTCCACATCTGGTTCTCACGCTTGACGATAAGTTTATAGAGTTCGCGATGTTGTTCTAGGACACTTGACCTTTTTGCCTCGGTAGGATGCGCGGTGAGAACGGGCTCTATCTGAACATTGGATAAAAAACCGGCGATTTGTTTATCGGTTAACCCTACCGTCTTGAGATGCTTAAGGTGGTAGCCCCACGAACCCGGTTCATATTGCAATCCCGTTTCATTTTCACGGGTGCGCCGTGCTTGGGCGGCGGCGTTTTCTTCGACCATGTTCAGGATTTGGAAGGCGATCGAATAAACCTGGCCCACGCGCTCGGGGAATTCAGAAATGTCGCTTTTCGCCAGGTTATTGCGCCAAGGGAGATAGCGGACGAGGTTCTCCTCACCCAAACTTATTAAGACCTCCTCAAAACAACCGATGAGAAAATCAAGATCGCGGTCTACTTTTTCAAAACCTGTTTTTAGAGTATTTGTGGGGCTCATGGTTAAATTGCTTGACCCGCCATGGAGGTGAAAACGACTGGAAGGCGCCGTTAGATAAAGGGATTATTGTAGTTGTTGCAATAAAAACTCTGCAATTCGTCGGTGCGCCACAGGAAGCGGTACCTTCTTTAATTCTTCAAAAGTGACCCAACGCCCGGTTTTGTGAATGGGTGGTTCGTTCACCTCAAAGGCGTTCAATGTAATGCGATGATGCGTGAAAGTGTATTGGGTCGTAAAGGAGGGTTTACTTTTGGGTGCTACGGATCCTAGAGGGAATTGCCAGAGGGCACGGTATTCTTGAGTATTCTGCAGGATAAACGTTTTTTCCCCTTTCACATGTATGAGGGCGTTCTCGAGGAGTTTAATCGTTTTTTTACGGGGCGCACTCTTGGGCAATTCGGAAACGCGGCGGGATTTGAAAGCTTTGCATTTTTTAACAAGCGGACATCCGGGGCAATTTGGTTTTTTTGGAGTGCAGACAGTAGCGCCTAATTCCATCAACGCTTCATTGAACGCGCCGGGTTTGTCTTTTGGTAGAACCTTTTGGGCCTGTTTCCACAGTTTCTTCATTGTGGAGGGATGTTTTATGTCATCGTCCCATTCAAAAAAGCGGGTGAAAACGCGGGCGACATTTCCGTCAACGAGGGGCACGGGAAGGTTAAAAGCTAAACTTCCAATGGCTCCTGCCGTGTAGGGTCCAATGCCAGGAAGCGCAAGGAGCCCCTCAGGAGTGTTCGGAAATACACCGCCATTTTTTACGATCAGTTTTGCCGTTTTGTGCAGATTACGCGCCCTTGAATAATAACCCAACCCTTCCCAGTGCTTGAGCACCGTGTCTTCGCTCGCTGCGGCTAGGGCTGTAACGTCCGGAAACGAGGTCATCCATTTTTTAAAATACGGGATGACCATGGTCACTGTCGTTTGCTGCAGCATGATCTCGGAGACCCAGACGCAATAGGGGTGTCTCACCTTTGTGCGCCAAGGGAGGTCACGCTGATGCTCCTTAAACCATGATATAAGATTCGCCTGCCACATAATTGAGTTTCGTGCATCTGTTTGGGACTGTTTCACAAGCCCCTGCTGAATGATTTCACATCGTGGAAAGCGAGCTCGCATCCTTTTGCACGACGATTTCGAGAGCGGATTTTACACGGGCGTATTCTAATTCAAGTTCGCTTAATAAGAGGGTCGCGCGGGAGATGTGACCGGAATTGCCTTCCTCCTCAATTTCCGTACACATGGCGATCAATTTACGTGCGCCAAAATTAAGGAGTCCGCCTCTGAGTGCATGGGCGGACTTGGCTAGTGCTGTGGCGTTCTCTGGTTGCACATGACGTCGAAGATCTTGAACCACGAGTTCGGCATTGCTGAGGAATAACGTTATGATCTCGCTTAACAATGAGGGCATACCCGGTTCCTGCATGTCCTGAAGTTCACGAATGAAAATGGGGTCAATATCGATGGGCTCATTTGAAGAGGTGAGATCAGTGGGGTCGATTGTTTTTTCCTTCGTTTGTCGTTTAATCAGCTTTGCTCCCCATTGCTCTAACGTGAACTGCATTTCAGCCGAGCGCACTGGTTTACAGAGGTAGTCGTCCATTCCAGCTGCAAGGCACTTTTCCTTGTGGGCCACCGTGGCGCTGGCGCTCAGGGCGATGATGCGGGGTCGAGCGTTTTTAGGCCAGTGCGTCACAATTTGGCGGGTGGTTTCAATGCCGTCCATTTCGGGCATCTGCACGTCCATCAGGATGAGGTCATAAGGTTGGCGCCTGAGCGCATCCAACACTTCGAGTCCGTTGTTTGCTAGGTCAGCGCGATACCCCATTCTCTGCAAATAACTGATGACGACTTTCTGGTTTACGGAGTTATCCTCGGCAACAAGTATTTGGAGTGGAACACGGGTCGCAAGGGTCGGATCAATAATGTGCGAGGCCCCGCGCATGTCGGCAGGTTTCTCCACGTGGGCGTCAATGGCTTCGATGAAGGCATCCTTCAAAACTGACTTTTTAATCGGAGTGGTAATCAACGATTTGAATTCATAAAAAACTTTTAAATGGTCCTGTCGTTGCCTGATCGAAGTCAGCATGATGAGTGGGAGCGCTTTGTTTTTCCCAATCTCATGAATTTGCTGGGCTAAATTTTGTCCTCCCATGTCCATGACGTTCATGCTGATGATGACGAGGTCCCAGTCGCGATTAGAATTGAGCAACTTTAAGGCTTCCGTTGAGGTTGGGACCGTTGTCGAAACCATGGACCATTCCTTGGCAAGGGATGAAATGACGCGAGAGTTGAGTGGAACAGGATCGACAATAAGTAATCGTTTACCCGCCAGAAACGGATCGACCGTGACCAGCCGAGCTTCGGGTCGAGCTTCAATATAAATATGGAAGGAAAACACCGAACCCACTCCTAAGGTGCTTTCAATGAAAATATCGCCGCCCATAAGTTCGACCAGACTTTTGCTAATAGCCAGCCCCAGACCTGTGCCCCCGTACTGCCTGGAGATTGAGGTGTCAACCTGCGTGAATGACTGGAACAGCTTATCAATTTTGTCCTTGGCGATTCCTATGCCGGTATCTTGAACCTTAAACGTCAGATTCCAGACGTCAGCACGATCCTCGGTTTTAACGGCGGAGACGGTAACAAAGACTTCACCTTTGTGAGTAAACTTGACTGCATTCCCGAGCAAATTGACCAAAACTTGCCGGACACGCGTCACATCTCCCAAGAAAACTTCAGGCACGCTTTCGTGAATTAAGCAGCCTATTGCTAAACCTTTTTCCTCTGCTTTTGAGGTAATCAGGTCCAGTGATTCCTCAATGCACGTGCGTAGTTCGAACGATTGTTTTTCCAACTCCATTTTGCCTGATTCAATTTTCGAAAAGTCGAGGATGTCATTAATAATAGTGAGCAATGAATCGCCGGAGCTCCGGATTGTTTCAACAAAATCCTTCTGTTCGTGAGTCATCTTGGTGTTGAGGAGTAAACCTGTCATGCCAATGACACCATTCATCGGAGTCCGGATTTCGTGGCTCACGTTGGCGAGGAACTCGGATTTAAGTCGGGACGCTTCGACTGCCGTTTCACGGGCTTGTACGAGTTCGTTAATAGGATCCGTGACAATCACGAGCCCACCGACTTTTCCATCTGGCAAATACCAAGGGTTAATCGCCCAGCGGAGGTAGTTTTTTTGGCCGTTTTTATCGATAAAAAGGTCTTCTGAGTTAGATAACGCTTCTCCGCTTAATGCCATCTGAAAAATGATCCGCCATTTTTCTGGGGAGTCCGGGAATACTTCAAAGTAGTTTCGCCCCCCAAGACTGCTGGATTCAATTTGATAATCCTGCACCCACTTTTTACTGTGGGTAATAAATCGCAACTTGTGATCGAGCATGGCTACAGCCATAGGCGCATTCATGACGATCTGACGAAGTTGACGCCGTTCCTTCGTGAGCTCCTCTTCCGCCCATTTGCGTTCGGTAATATCCTGAAGAGTGTTAACCAAGCCGACTTGAGTTTGTTCGTTGGAAAAGACGGGCGAAGAGCGTATCGAAACCCAGCGGGTCGTTCCTTCGGGATTTTTAATCCGGACCTCTTGTTCAAAGTCGCTCCCCTTATCGAACGATTTTTCCCAAAAACTAAAAAAAGTTGCTTGATCTTCGGGATGTACCATTCGTTTCCATCCATTGCTGCTTGCCTGGTCAATGGTC
>JAWXCD010000096.1:0-7724 GCA_034440535.1 Verrucomicrobiota bacterium
AACCCCAAAGGGGTTGCGCCATAGGATTGCACCTGCAATTGACATCATCGAAAACGCGGTCCGTGCGAACTTTGATAAGTTACGTTCTGTTTGACGGACAACACTAGTGATCACCTACCATTTGCGTGGCCGCAAAAAAGTGCAGCCCTATTGAACCACATATTCACACAGATTTCAGGAAAGTTCAGAATATGAAATCCGTGGAACCGCGGGCATTAATTTATCATTAAATTCCACGGCTTGCCTCCTTTACTATTCAGGGGTAATTTGGCGCTTGATTGATAAAACCCCATGGATGCGTCACCTCAAAAAATAATCAATATTGCGGCTTACAAGTTTACGCCGATTACGGAACTTCGTGTTTTAAGGGAACGTCTTTTAGCCTTCGGTAAATCTCAGAAATTAAAAGGCTCGCTTCTTCTGGCTCCTGAGGGAGTGAATTTGTTCATGGCAGGGACCCCTGAGGGAGTTGACGCATTTGTGGACGAGCTTCGCTCCATTCCAGGTTTGGAGGAGTTAAAATTAAAATACAGCGAAACTGATTACCAACCGTTTAACCGGTTGCTCATCCGTATAAAAAAGGAAATTATCGCTTTTGGGGTGGAAGGAATTAATCCCTCATTGCGCACCTCCCCCAAGTTATCGGCCCAAACACTCAAACAATGGTTGGACGATGGTAAACCGATCACTCTGCTCGACACTCGAAACGATTATGAAATCAAGCTCGGCACTTTTGAAAACGCCATCCCCATTGGCATAGACCATTTTCGTGATTTCCCTCAAGCGGTTGAAAAGCTTCCGCACACCTTAAAAGAACGCCCTGTTGTCATGTTCTGCACGGGTGGCATTCGTTGCGAAAAAGCAGGTCCTTTCATGGAGAAAATGGGGTTTAAGAATATCTTTCAACTTGATGGAGGTATTTTGAAGTACTTCGAGGATTGCGGAGGGGACCATTATAACGGGGAATGTTTTGTGTTTGATCAACGTGTGGGGGTTGATCCCTCACTTCACGAAACTGGGTCGGATCAATGTTTTAATTGTTTAACGCCACTGACCAAAGAGGAACAACAGGACCAAAGGTATGTTGCCGGCAAGTCCTGTCCTTATTGTTACCAAACACAGGATGACCTTCGCGCCCAACAGATCGCACAGCGTCACGCTCAGATTACCAAACTTTCGGACCCGCTTCCGGGAAGCATCCCGTATGACAACTTCCGCCCGATCAAAATACAAAGGGAGTTCGCTTCGCAATCATTGATCCATGCCCTCGGCCTCATCGTACCGAATATCCCGGCCACAGAATGGGAGAGTTTATTTTCTGCTCAACTGATCCTGAACTCCCAACGAATTCCTGTGCTCCCTAATCACCGGGTCAAGGAAGGTGAGATTTATTTGAGGAAAATGCCGTCTATCACTGAACCGGACGTGCGGTTGGACATCTCGATCCTTTACGAAGATGAAGCGCTCACTGTCATCAACAAACCCGCGCCTTTACCCATTCACGCCTCAGGTCGATATAACCGCAATACCCTTCAATATGTGGTGAACCAAGTTTACGCCCCCCAAAAACCGCACCCGGCCCACCGCCTGGACGCGAATACTACGGGCCTTGTGCTTCTCACCCGAACTCGGCATTTCGCTTCCCTTCTCCAACCTCAATTCGAACACGGTTTAGTCAAAAAGGTTTACCTCGCAAAAGTAAACGGATCCCCAGAATCAGATTCGTTCCTGTGCAACGCGCCTATTGGAGCCGAACCCAAAGAAGTCGGGACGCGCGATGTGGATTTCAATAACGGGTTACCCAGCGAAACTCATTTCACGGTCATCCAACGTAACCCCGACGGATCTACCCTCCTTGAGGCTCGGCCCATCACCGGTCGGACCAACCAAATCCGGGTTCACCTCTGGCATCTCGATTTGCCTATCGTTGGTGATCCCGTTTACGTTCCCTCTGGACAACTAGGCACCCGGCAAACCTTGGACGTTACAGACCCGCCGCTCCATCTCCACGCTTGGAAAATTTCATTCATCCATCCTTTATCTCGTCAACCCATGACCTTCGAAGCCCCCTGCCCTTGGGCCAATGTCAAAGCTTAGAGTGTTTCAGGCCTGAATAGGCATGCGCGCCAAATGATTTTGCGGTCATAGAGGAAGGCTTGGACTTTTATTCGCCCACCCTAAAACGTGGTTTCAAATTCACTGCTACTTCTTAACCCAGACCCACACACCATTATCGTTTTGGCGCTCGATCCAAGTACCTGCGGGGGCTGTTTCCCTCACGCGCTGAGAAAATTCAACTCTGATCAATTCAAGGGCACGCCCGGTCTTGTCCACTTGCCGCATTAACAACCGGTCGCGGTCTTGATTCTCCGCACCCATGATACGACGGATGTATTCTTCATCAGTATCATGTGGACTGAGAGGGCGCATTTCCAAAAGGCCAACTCGATTCACTCCAACCACCCCTCGAGCCATCAGGGTAATCACTTCCGTAATACGATGACGTCGCACGGCTTCCTCAGTTATAGGAGATGTGGCCACCACAGGAACAGCTTGAACCCCTGTATTTTTGGTTTCAACAACGACGTGCATATCTACGTCAACCTTTAACGGTTTATCTGTGATAAGTCGGACAGGAGGCAGTGCAAGGCCGCATCCAGTGACGACTAAACAAGTCACCAAGAGCATCCCTTTAAATATTGGAGCACTTAAAAACAAAACCGTCCAAATGTGCTGATACCTTTTCATTTGTTCTCTATTTCCCCCACCTGATTAAAGATGTCATCCCGAAGTTCAATCTCAATATTTCTATAGCCAAAAGGCCCAGTCAGGTTTATCGCGCCTGAACCACCCGTCGGCGAATAACGCAAAAATAGTTTACCTTTTTCAAAATCGTAGTTACGAAATGTACTTAACAGGATATTCGACGCATCTTTTTTGGTAATAATCCATTCTTTTGGAATTTTGGTTGCCAATTTATCAATAGGAGGGATCTCCATCTTACCATCACCCAGCATCCAAATATCCAGAGAGGCCTCCTCTACTAACTTTTTTTTTCCTTTTATAACCGCTTTCGCATCCGCCCGACCCGACATGACGAACTGGTCCTCGCTTAACTTACTTGTTATTTTTTGGATGTCCATGCCGGCCACATATACCCATCCATCCCATGGAACTTTGTCTACCAACATCAGGTTACCCGCCCCTGAGATCTGGCCGTCATAGGCTTTACCCCAGTATTGAAGGTAAACACCAGTACGATCAAAGGTGACCGAAAAATCAATGTTTTGGGATTCAAAGTCCTTCCACTTTAAGTAATCAATATGCACGGTAGGAACAATGTTATTCGCTGCCGCTGTGGGAATAGAAAACTCCATAAACCCATGGAGATTCTTCATATCTAAATCATATTCCGGGTATCGGTAATCCCCAGGAATAATTTCAAACACGGTTTTTAAGTGAATATTCTCAAGGGTTCCTAGGACGAGATTGTCGCGCTCGTTCCGAAACTTGATCGGTAATTTCATTTCCAACCGCCCTAGATAACTCAAGAAAAGCTCGCCGTTCTCAACCCTGAACTTTCCAATCTCCCAGTTCTTCTGGACCGCCGACTTCGGTTTGGTTGTTTTGTTGGCTTTTACATAATCAATAAACCAAAACAAATCCTCACCTATATAAATGGTTGGATGCTCAATCTCCACCGCATCTATTTTTTTCTGAACGATATCAGCCCAACGAAATTTGATTGTGACAGAATCAAAAGTTAAAACGGGAGTGAAAATGTCGTAAGGCGAATAAATCTCGAAGTGCCGGATCGTCGCTTCAGCGGGAGGGGCGTTTTTATTGTTGACCCCCCCTAGACGCAGATAAGGAATCATAGTTTCAAACTGCATATTAATGGCGGGGATTTCCGGTCCAATGTTGAGGACTTCAATACGACCATTTTCCACTCGAAAGTTTTTAACCAACCATTCGCGA
Organism: Verrucomicrobiota bacterium; assembly: GCA_034440535.1. Taxonomy (GTDB): domain Bacteria; phylum Verrucomicrobiota; class Verrucomicrobiia; order JAWXBN01; family JAWXCD01; genus JAWXCD01. Next base: position 3,979 of record JAWXCD010000096.1, read on the forward strand.
GTGGGTTCTTCCTGCTTTTTTTCCTTCCGCTCCTTCTCGCCCCCGCTTTGTTCGATCAAGCTATCAAGTTCCTCCGTGAGGTGCAGTGTTCCCTTTTCAATGGCGACCAATTCCAACTGGTGCCGCCATAAATCCTTCGGATTATATCGAACACGAATGTTATCAGCCGAAAATATGGGTCGGTCCGGTCGCCCTTTGGGAAACATTTTGAATTTCTCAAGGGTGAAAGATCTGATCCCACCAATATGCATTTTTTTAAAATCAACTTCAATTTCCGTCCCCTGCTGTCCGAACCACCAGTTAGCCATCCAACGCATATTAGAACGTACTGCCAATATGGCGGAGACCGACAAAACAGAGAGTATGATCGCCGTGGCCAATAGAATAATTCCAATATCCCGCACGACCGTGCGCCACGTGAATTTACGCACCACAAACTTGTATCCTGTTGGTTTTGGTGATTCAGCCATAATCAGGACAAAAGTATTGTGATGGCTGCAGCAAGCCTTCGGGCCTCACGCGCTGTAACGTTCCCTAATCGTAAAAATGGAAAGATGAGCGAAGGATTCGTCATAATATGAAATATAAGACTGCTCATTTTTAACTTATTATCGGCATCCATAAACTGGTTAAAATCCACAGGCAACGCTTCGTCCGCTGCATCACTGATGATTCTCAGCGTGAGCATGGGACATTGGGAATGTTGTGCAATACGATAAACAGCCGAACTTTCCATATCGGCCGCAAGTACGGTGGTTCCTTTTGCTAAAGCTTTTTTAGAAGCTATATCCCAAAGAACACGATCTCCCGTATGAATGATGCCCGTATGCACGAAAAAACCATCGCGGTTGCCCAATAAATTCTGGGCATTTTGGACGAGTGCAGGAGTTGATACGTTATCACCTATCACCAAATCCCCTGTCTTAATTTCCCGTGAAATTCCGCCGGCGAAACCCCCAAGAATAATTCCTTGCGGCTTAAAATTTTCCAAAAGCACCCTCGCAGACCTTTCGGCATTGAGCCGACCCATTCCTAAAACGCAAACGACACAAGGTCGGCCACGATCTTGAGATGTTTTATCGGGGGAACTACTCGGAAGGCGCCCGTAATAAAACGGTACTTCTTCAATGGAAAACCTGGTCAGGTCTTTTAGACGCTTAAGGAAAGGTTGGGCTTCCTCCCTAACAGCAAAGACGACCGCTATGGAGGAAGTTTCGGGTACAGCCATTCCTACATTTCGCCCCTGCGCATTTTGTGGAATGTGGCTAATGCAAGCAAAGGCCAGCTAAGTCTATAATAGTCGTATTTCAAATAAAACACTTGGGGAAATCCTGTACCTGTAATCGCGTTTTCTTTCCATTCCCCGTTCGGGCTTTGCAAGGCGATAAGGTATTGAACCCCACGCTGAATGCTTTCTCTCTCCAAGTCGCCCACAGCGCACAATCCCATCAACGCCCAGGCTGTTTGTGATGCGGAACTTTCTCCCTGACCCTTGGTCTCAGGTTCGTCATAGGAATGACAACTTTCGCCCCAGCCACCGTCTTCGTTTTGGCAGTTCTCCAGCCAGTCACGGGCACGCAAGATCCAATCTTGGCGCATGTTAATCCCAAGTGCATGCAACCCACGGAGGACCTGCCACGTTCCATAAACGTAATTAACACCCCAACGTCCGTACCACGACCCATCGGTCTCCTGCGTTTCACGGATAAATTTCATCGCCTTCTTAATCTGTGGATGGTTCGGGTCCCAATGAAACAAACCAAGCATTTCGACGATACGCGCCGTAATATCGCTGCACGACGGATCCAGAATGGCGTTATGATCCGCAAACGGCACATCCTGCAACCATGGTTTCATGATATCTTTATCAAACGCAGCCCAGCCGCCATCTTTACATTGAAAACTCATAATCCAGCGTGTCCCGCGTTTGAGCGATTCGATCTTTTCTTTTTCGCGCGAGGTTTTGACCTTGCTCATTGCGATTAAGACCATCGCTGAATCATCGACATCAGGATAATGTTCATTACGAAACTCAAAAGCCCAGCCACTCGCTTCTGCGGCGGGATTTTTATGAACCCAATCACCTTTTATGCGAATTTCGTTGTCCACAAGCCATTCAACAGCACGTTGAAGTTGAGGATGATTTTCCGGAAGACCTGATTCACGAAGAGCAATAACCGCAATAGCCGTGTCCCACACTGGAGACAGGCAAGGTTGTACCCGGAAATCGTTATTCTCAACGTCATCAACGAAAAATCGTTCAAGTTCCCTTTTTGCTTTGACCATTTCAGGATGGTCGTTGGGATACCCCATGACACGAAGCGTAAACATCGTGTACATAATCGATGGAAAAATAGCTGCCAAACCGTCAGCATGCGCCGTGCGTTCCATCATCCAGTCGAAACATTCCTTCAAAGCCCGTTTGCGAAAAGGTTTCCAAGGTGATTTCTCGATGAGCTTCAACAAACGATCCACCGCTAGAAAACCGTTACGCAAACTGAAAAAATTGGCATCCTTTCGTAAAGAAAGGTCACTTTCTTCCATACCCACTGGATAAAGCTCGTGCAGGTGCAAATGCGGCGGTAGGACTTTAACGGGCTTGTAATGATTGATAATCGACAAAGGGACAACCAACCCACGGCTCCATGACGACATTTCGTAAATGTTAAAAAAGAACCAGTCTGGGAGCAGGATAATTTCCGATGGAATGCTCGGGACATGTTTCCAACTAAACTGCCCCATGATGGCGAGGTACAGTTTGCAAAAGGTGTTGCAACGAGGGATCCCTCCAAGTCGCAAAATGTTGGCTTTTGCGTGTTTCATCAATGGCTCATCGGCCTTGTGCCCTGCCAATTTGAGTGCAAAATAAGCCTTAACACTCGCATTAATTTCGCTAGGCCCCTTCGGGTATGTGTTCCAGCCACCCTCCGGTAACTGCCTGTCTAACAAGTGTTTAGCTAATTTCTTTTCAACAACAGGATCCAAAAAGTCCATCCAGTGCATCCAAAAAATAATGTCAGAGGCCAAGGTACTATCGACGATAAGCTCGCCACACCAGTACTTACCTTCCTTTTGAAGGCCGAGTATGTGGTTCTGAGCGTTTTTGATGGCCTCCTCGACTTGGTCGTCAAGGTTCGGAAGCGTCAATAACTGGGGAGATACGGTATTCATAACTTCAGGTAACATCGGGCGAAATACTTACCCCAGAAACCTTGTAAATACAAGTGAATATGAGCCGTTGAAGTGGCAGCGACCCCGTACGTCGTTTCAAGGGACTTTGGCCGCAACCCCGTTGGCTGGCACCCCTGCCGGGGTGCGATTCATATTGATTTTGTCATCCGGTGGTGTCACTTCGCTCAACCACCGGCTACAGGCTTTCATACCTCCGGCATGAGAACCACGGAAGCTCCGTGTTCGGAATGCCCCAAACGGGGCATCGCCCCCAAAGCCCATGATTGGCATTGGATGCAAACCCTGGGAACACGGTGTTTTATTTTTTCCTCAATCCCAGCGTGGGTTGCGGCATGATTCGCGAGGACCTTGGCCGCAACCCCCAGTTGGGGTTGATTCCGTTTTGCGACTTTACTCAGGGTAGCTCGCTGATCGCAACCCTGGCTGGAGGACGTAGCCCCGTTGGGGCTGGGGAAGAAGCCGGAGGTTTCTCAGCTTGTAGCCGGTGGTTGAGCAAGGTACGAGCGACACCACCGGACCACCGCCCCTCAACGATCGCATCCCGAAGGGATGCC
>JAWXCD010000097.1:0-10669 GCA_034440535.1 Verrucomicrobiota bacterium
CGGATAAGCAACTCACAGACCACTGGAAGCGAAAAATAAAGTTTTCTTAAAACTTTTTTCTTACCGCTCGTACTACGGTTTCATCTTGGCTCCACGCAAATCAATTCCATCAGTAAGCATCGCCAAAGCTTCAGCTCGCAAAATCACTTTTCCCGATCCATCGTTACTCAGAGTGGGCCACGTAAAACGGCCTTTTTCCAAGCGTTTTGAGCATATCCATAACCCAGTCCCATCCCAGAACAAGATCTTAAGCCGGGTGTGGCTCCTGTTCGAAAACACAAACAAGGCTCCACTCCGGAAATCTTCCTTAAGCTTTTCGCTCACCAATCCTGCAAGTCCATTAAATCCTTTTCTCATGTCGCAGGCATCCACGGCGACAAAGACTTTAAGACCGCCGCTAAAACTCAACATAACTTCTGTTCCACTTTGTTCAAGGTGCGCAAAAGTTCGCACACTAAAGAAGCCTGCGAAATATCAGTCATCTTCACTACGGCTCCGCCTGGCAGTTCAATTTTCAAGCCTTGGTTATTGTGGTTGGCAGAAGAACCAACTACAGCCTCAAAAAATCCAGTGGGAGAAACCTGCGAAGCAATACCAACCGATAATCCCTTTTCACGTTTGGCTTTCCGTTTCTGAATCCAATTAGCCAATGTCTGGTATTTTATCCCGTGCATTTCGGCAAACGGCCGAGCGGGAACCCCGCTCCGCTCAAATTCATCAACAATGGCCTCACGCTGTGCCCGAGGTCTATGGACCCGCCCCATAAGATCCGTTTTTAAAATCTGATCGTTAGTCATAAGGACCAGATTTTAGAATTTACCCCGGCGTCGGCTATTTATATTCCATGGTGAACCGCGTGACGCTTACGGTTCTTTGGAAAAAGCATCTGCAAAACAAGAGGCAATATTAGAAGAGTTTCATGTTTTTTCGAAAAACGAAGCTGTCTAATCCCTGAAATTATTAATCTTACGTCCTTTATCCTTGGGTGGCTCGGAGGAGACCTTGAGCTTGAAGAGCTTATTCTTGTCGCCTTCAAGCATGATGCCGAACCGGAGCCCCGCGAAGGAGGAAAACACACGCGCATAGACGATGTTCCAGCCCTTGGTGAGTGTGATCTGCTGCGCGTCGCTGGGATGGAGCAGAAATGGGTTATCGGGATGCACCTTGTAGTGGTCGATCTTCTGGCTATTGACCCACACGGTCACGCCGGAGCCCATTTTACCAACGTTCTGAACTTCATGCCCGTAGGCCGGGAAATAGGCCTGTACCGTCATGTTCTCCGGGGTCTCGATCCAGGTGGCAAAGTACGCGACCCCAATTCCGCCGGGGATCTCCACGAATTTACCTTCGGCTGAAACCGGCTGCCACCTTACCTCTTGGGGAGTGCCTGAGAGATCCCGAGTCATGTTGCCATCGTACTTGGCGTCGAGATCAATGACATCATCCGGAGGATACACAGCCTTGCTCAGGAGATCAGCGACATAGAGGTTGCCCCGTTCGTTGGGATGCGGATCGTTGGGACGTTCGATGAGCTTGGGATCGCCAAAGGGACCACAGGCCATCCATTCCCGGATAGGAAGAGCGTCCTCTTTGGGTTCAATGTTTTCGGCGGGATTGAGTTCCGCGCGGGCCGCGACTGCTCAGAAGACCAGTGTTGACATGAAGAGTGCAGTGAGGTCTTTGACTTTCATAATGGGATTTTTCTTATGCGTCAGTGCGGTCGTGAAAAGGTAATACTTATTTGGCGAACCGTCTACATAATCTTCCACACTTTTTCAGCCACTAATTAGCTTCCATTGTATTGATCCATAATCTCGTTGACGTGAACAAAATTAGTAATCTGAGGGACTTGCCCCAATAGCAAGAAGAGAGCAAGTGTTGACGATTTTTAAATCTGTTTTTTGAAGTGCTGCCAATAAAGCTTCACTGTCTGCGCCAGGATTTATCCAGACCTCTTTAATCCCTTTTTTAACAAAATCAGAAACAAGTTTTACACTGACATGGGCTGGGACGTATAAAGTCGCGATTTCGACTTCGGTGGGAATATCTAAAACGGATGCATAGACTTTGATTCCCTCAATTTCCGAGTGACGGGGGCTGACGGGATACACGATGTATCCTTTGTCTGAAAAAGCGCGCACCGCTTTATTGCCGAACTTCCCACGTTCGTTTGATGCCCCGATCACAGCGACTGTTTTGTTGGTCATAATTCGCCTAAATAAGCTTTTCGCACTTTTTCGCTTTTTAAGAGATTTGAGCCGGTGTCCTCTAGGACGATCGATCCCGTATCAATGACGTAACCGCGATGAGCTAGTTTTAAAGCTTGGTGCGCATTTTGTTCGATCAGCAAAACGGTGGTGCCATCTTCGTTGATCTTTTTAATAATTGAAAAAATGGTTTGAACAATGAGTGGCGCGAGGCCCAAGGACGGTTCGTCAAGAAGGAGCATGCGCGGACGTGCCATTAAAGCACGGCTGAGGGCCAACATTTGTTGCTCGCCTCCACTTAACGTTCCGGCTTTTTGTTTTTGTCGTTCTTTCAGGATCGGGAACAACGAAAAAACATGAGCGAAATCTGCTTCAAATTGGTGTGTGTCAGTGCGGAGCTGATGTCCCAATTGTAAATTTTCATATACGGTCATTTCCGCAAACACGCCGCGTCCTTCGGGGACATGCGCAATCCCCTTTTTGACGATCAGGTGCGGTAACATCCTTGTGATGTCATGGCCATCAAATACGATCGATCCTCGGGTCGCAGGTATGAGTGCTGAGATGGATCGAAGTAACGTTGATTTTCCAGCTCCATTGCACCCGATCAGGGTGACAATCTCTCCGGCTTGTACCGATAAGGAAACGCCATGTAGCGCTTCAATGGCTCCATATCCGGCGACGAGATTTTCAACCTTCAACATCTTTATTCTCCCAGATAAGCTTTGATTACCTTTGGATCGGCCTTGATTTGCTCCGGAGTGCCTTCCGCGATCTTTTTACCGTAATCAAGCACCGCGATTTTTTCGCAGATATCCATAATCACATTCATATCGTGTTCGATAATAAGGATCGTCATTTTAAATTCGTTACGCACACGCCGGATCAATTCTTTAAGTTGCGCTTTTTCGTTTGGGTTCATGCCTGCCGCAGGTTCATCGAGAAGGAGTAATTGAGGGCCGGTCGCCATGGCACGGACAATCTCGAGCCGCCGTTGTTGGCCATAGGCCAGAGCACTGGCGTCTTCGTCCTTAAAGGAAGTGAGATTGAAGGTATCCAATAATTTTAACGCTTCCGCCTCAACTTCTTCCTGGTTCTTTTTGTACGTATTTGTGCGCAAAAGAAAATGCCAAGGTGATGCGAGAGTGATACGATGCATGGCCACAGTGACGTTCTGAAGTACCGTCATGTTTTTAAATAACCTAATGTTCTGGAACGTGCGCGCAATCCCGGCGCGATTAATTTCGTGGGGTTTTAGTTTTGAAACGTTCTTCCCCTGAAAATTTACAGCGCCCTCGGTGGGGTGATATATACCCGTAATCAAATTAAAGGCAGTGGTTTTCCCAGCGCCATTAGGCCCGATTAACCCCGCGATGATGCCGGGCTCGACAGTGAAATTCAGGTCGCTTATCGCTGTGAGACCCCCGAAGCGAATGGTGCAATGTTCAACTTCAAGTAGGCTCATTTAGCAGACGCCTCTCGTGTATATTTTCGGAGCCTGAACATTTTTAGCGAAAACTCTCGATGCCCCAACAGGCCCTGAGGACGAAGGATCATGAGGATAATGAGCAGCACTGCGTAAATGATCATTCGATATTCCGAAAGGTTTTGAATGACCACAGGCAGGCTCTCCATGTCTTTTAATTGACGCGGCAGTTCAGAAAGGAGTGTCAACGCAATGGCCCCCAACACAGCGCCGCTGACACTGCCCAAGCCTCCGAGCACGACCATTGTTACAATTTCAACCGATCGAATAAAAGCAAACGAGTCGGGCTCAATCCGGCCCAGGCGGTGGGCGTACAAACATCCTGCAGCGCCGGCAAAAAACGCGCCTACCACAAATGCGGACACTTTATAAAAGGTGGTATTAATTCCAACAGACACAGCCGCAATTTCATCTTCGCGCACCGCGTATAAGGAATTGCCCCGCGTTGAGTTGACCCACCTGAGAATAACGAAAGCAGCTATCACGCACGTTCCAAACACCCAGAAAAAAGTGGTATATTCGGGGATAGGCCCAAGTCCAATAGGCCCACCCACGGATTTCATATTCACAATAACGACTCGAATTATTTCTCCGAATCCTAAAGTAGCAATCGCCAGATAATCCCCACGGAGGCGGAGCGTGGGAATACCAATGAGCAAGCTCACCGTGCCTGCTGCAAGCCCGCCGCAGATGATGATAAGGGGAAACCACAGAACCTGGCATACCGAGGGCGGAATACCCAACGATTGAAGGAAGGCGAATACGGTGGGGCCAGTGAATAGGGTCAGGGAAGCGGACACATACGCTCCGACAGCCATGAACCCGGCGTGACCGAGGGAAAATTGCCCAGCCATTCCGTTAATTAACGTAAGGCTGATGGCGAGGCACGAGTTAATACCGATCAACATGACCAGATCTAGAATGTACGGATCCATGTATTGATGACAAATCGGCGACAGAATCATGAGTCCGACGAGGGCGATCACCAGCATCAGATTGTTTCGGATGAAATTCATTTTATACTTTTTCGATCTGATGTTTTCCCATGATTCCGGACGGCTTCACTAACAGGATAATGACGAGAATGATAAAGGAGATGGCGTCAGCATACGCCGAGTCAATCGATTTCACTAACGCTTCTGAGATGCCAATAATAAGGCCGCCGATCACCGCACCTGGAATACTGCCAATCCCTCCTAAAACAGCCGCAGCAAACGCCTTGATCCCCGCCTGCATACCCATAAGTGGATCTGCTTGGTGGTTTTTGAGGCCAACGAGAATCCCTGCGCAGGCGGCTAGGACAGAGCCTAAAATAAAGGTGAAAGAGATTACTTTGTTTACATTAATACCCATCAGGCTCGCCACAGTAGGGTTTTCTGAAACAGCGCGCATGGCACGTCCAAGTTTGGTTTTTTGGACGATCCAAAAAAGCACCCCCATAAAGACAAGCGAAAGACCGAGGATCAGGGCGTCGATGTTCGAAAAGGAAATAGAGGGAATTAAATTATAGGAAGGAATAATATCAGGGAAGACACGGGGATTGGGACCAAACACAAGGCGACTTTGGCCACCATACTGAATCAGGAGTGAAACTCCAATCGCAGTAATGAGCAAAGTGATCTTCGGCGCTTTGCGCAGGGGCCGGTAAGCGAAGCGTTCGATGAGATAGCCGAGGAGAGCGCATATCAACATGGAGGACATGAGAATGATGAGAAAAAGCATCAGAGGTTGAACCGAGGGGGGTAGCGATTTAATGAATTCGAATCGTGTGGCCTGCCCTGAAACGATGATCCCCGTCATAGCCCCGACCATATACACGTCACCATGAGCAAAATTGATGAGCCTGAGCACCCCATAAACCATGGTGTAGCCCAAGGCGATGAGGGCATAGATGCTTCCTACTGATAAACCATTAAGTAATTGTTGAATGAACCCCGACATAATCGTTTCTTATACCCACGCCCACCCAATGGTGCAAAGTTTTCTTTAATGGTTATCTGGTAATTGCAATTTTTATCCCCTTAAAAGCTTTGGGGGAATTGAGGTTGAGTGATAGGCATTTGGTTCAGGCTCGGGAGGAGGTCTTGACCGAGGTTTTGGATTAAAATCCTTCTTGTTTGCTCATTAGAAGTTTGGGCAGATCAGCAATGGACTCAATGATTTCAATATCGGAGGTATCTTCACGCAGGAGTATTTCCGGACGGAATTTTCCGGTCTTAACAAGGACTCCTTCGATGCCAGCATATTCAGCACCCTTAACATCGAACTCTAGATCGTCACCGACCATGACGGAAGTTTCTGGTTTGGATTCAGCATCGTGCAGGGCCATCGAGAAAAAAACTTCCTCAGGTTTTCCGAACACTTTGCGGCAACTGGTGTCAGCCCCATATTCCAGAGCAGCCACAAAGGCGCCCGCATCAAGCTTGACGCCGTCTAGATATGAGTTCCAAAACCGGTTTTTCAGGAGAGTCGTTAAGGTGGCTCCCGAAAGAAGGCAATGTAAGGCGCGGTTCATTTGTTTGATGTCCCACTCGTTGCCCATATCACCGACGAGAACAAAATTAGCGGGAGCTTTGTCGGTCAAGGGGAGGCCTTTTAAATCTTCCAGTAGGTTCGAGTGAACCAAGGGGAAAATCCCATGGGTCATTTCGCGCATCTGAAACCAGTGAAGTGCCACACGGGCTGGGGTGAAAAAGTGTTCGATGGGAATGTCTGCTGATATCACTCGCTTAAGGCGGTCACGCATTTGGCGACGATTTAACACGGTCGTGTTTGTGACGAAACGCACCTTGTAATTATGATCGAAAAGCCATTGGATTGTTTCAGCGGCCCCTGGGATCAGATCGTTCTGAATAAAAATGGTCCCTTCAAAATCTAGCAATACCGTGTCAATCGCTTTTTCCCGAATCATGTGCACACCATAACCAACGGAACTTAAAAAACAAGCTTGGGAAAGGGATGCGCGTTTCAAAATCCAAGGGGCTAGGGCAATAGCAATGGACTTCAGAGCTCCTAGGCACCCCTAAATTTACGCTTCGCTAAACTGACGGTATAATCGGGAGTACACACCGTTTTCGATTTCGAGCAGGCTATTGTGGGAACCGCGCTCTACAATGCGGCCTGCATCGAGGACCAGCACCAAATCGGCATGCCGTATGGTGCTTAGTCGATGGGCAATCACAAAACTGGTGCGCTCTTTCAATAGAAGGTGAAGCGCTTTTTGGAGGCGGGCTTCGGTAATCGTATCAATCGAGCTCGTTGCTTCGTCAAGAATGACAAGTTTTGGGTCAGCCAACATTGCGCGGGTGAAGCAAATTAATTGCCGTTGACCCAACGATAACCCGGTCCCCTGTTCCTTAACCACGGTTTGAAAACCATTAGGCAAAGCTGAGAGAGCGTCGAATGTGTCCAGCGCGCGTGCCGCTGCCTCGACTTCTTCGTCCTTGGCTTCTGGTTTGCCAACCCGAATGTTGTTCATCACGGTGCCGGTAAAAAGAAAGTTTGTCTGGTTAATCATTCCCATCTTCTGGTGTAACGATCTTGATGTTATTTCAAGTATGTTCCGGCCGTCGATTAAAACTTCCCCAGATGTGGGTAGATAAAATTTGGAAACAAGATTAATGATCGAAGTTTTTCCACTCCCGGTGTGCCCAACCAAGGCAATGGTTTGACCCGGTAAAGCAGTAAAATTGATGTCGTTGAGCACAGGTGTTTTCCCGTCATAGGCCAATGAAACGTTCTTGAACTCAACGTGCCCGGAGCATGACGTGATTCCAACGGCCTCCGGTTTGTCTTCCCAATCGGGTTTCGTGTCGAGGAGGGCGAAGACACGCTCAGCACCCGCCATTGCGGTCAGAGCCTGATGATATTGTTCGCCTAAGACTCGGATGGGCCCAAAGAAGAGTTGGGACAGGAAGATAAATTGAATGAGGTTCCCCACTGGCAAATGAAAGTCAGTGGAAAGAACTCGGTATCCCCCAACGAGAACAAGCGCCGCAGTAAAGAACATCTGATTAAACTCGAGTAACGGGAACATGACCGCTGTAGAACGTGCCACGCCGTAATTGTTGTTGGCGTGATGAGCCACGAGACCACGGAACACTTCCGCGTTAGTCCCCTGGCGAACGAAACCCTGGGTCACCCGGATGCCTCTGATTGATTCGGAGAGAGTCGCGGTAATCATGCTCCACGTCTCCATACTTCGCCGCGTGCTTTTACTGATGCGTACTCGGAAATATTTGTTGATCCCCCAGATAATCGGAGCCAGTAACACAACGATGAGGAAAAGTGCCCAATCATAATAAAGCATGAAAAGCGCGCTCACCGCTAATTGTCCGAATTGGATCATGCTGATAAAAAACACGTCCTGGACCCCTGTGCGAATAGCTTCCACATCGGAGGTGGCGCGGGCAATGTTTTTGCCAAGTTTAGTTTTGTCAAAAAAGGACATGGGCATACGGTGCAGATGCTCAAAAATTTCCGTCCGCAGATCATGTACGACTAACTCGCCAAGAGTCAGCGCAAGTTTCATCCTGTAATGAAAGGTGATCTCTGTAAAAAGCGCCATGAGTCCAAACAAACTCACGTCTTGGATAAGTTGAATGACGTCGCCGTTGTAAATTGTTGTGTTAATGATGCGCCCTATCCCCCAAGTTAAAATGGGGAGTTGAAGGGCGCGCAGGATGACGGTGGCGATCAGTGCGTTGCGGGAATTTTTATAAGGACGTGTGTAAGTGAAGAGTCGGGAAATCAATCCAAATTCAAGAGGACGCATTTCGGGGTCTGCGTCGATTTCTATGGGAGCTAAGGCGATAACCTTCCTATCTTTAGTTCGGCTCATGATTTGGTTTCCGCCGAGTTATAAAGATTTTTCGCATCCACGAGTTGAAGTTCTGCGATGCGCTGATAATGCCCTTCTGAATTCAGGAGATCCTCGTGACGCCCCGCTTGCACAATCCGGCCATGCTCCATTACAAAAACAACATCCGCGCGTCGGAGCGTGCTGAGGCGGTGGGCGACGATGATTGTTGTCCGGCCTTTCATGGCATGATCCATAGCTTCAAGAATTTCTTTCTCCGTCTGGGCATCGATGGCAGCCGTCGCGTCATCGAGAAGCAGAATAGCCGGTTCGAGCAGCAACGCTCGGGCAATGGCTAGGCGCTGCCTCTGGCCCCCGGACAAGGTGAGTCCGCCTTCGCCCAAAACGGTTTCATAACCTTTCGGGAGGTTCATGATAAAATCATGAGCGATGGCTGAGCGTGCTGCGCGCTCAATTTGACCTTGGGTAGCTTCAGGATGCCCAAAAGCAATGTTTGCGGCGATTGTATTGCTGAACAAAAAGTTCTCTTGGAAGACAATCCCAATGCTTTTTCGTAGGTCTTCCAGATCAAGTGTTTTAGCAGACAGGCCATCGATTGTGACGCTGCCTTCCTGTGGATCATAAAAGCGTGGGATCAAACTCATCATCGTAGATTTTCCCGCTCCAGTGGGTCCGAGCACGGCAACGCATTGACCTGGTTTGATTTCAAATGAAAGATTTTCAAGGACCGGCTCTGCATGCTTGTAACCGAATGTGACGTTTTTAAATTCAATGGAGCCTCTGGCCTTCTTCAATGGAAGTGGATTCGGCTGGTTGGCTATCTCAATAGGCGCGTCAAGTATTTCGAACACGCGCCGCGCGCCAATCAAGTTCTGTTGGACGGTATTCGTAATGTTTGAAAGGTTTTGGACCTGCCCAGCGAATTGCTGGAGGAGACCCACAAAAACGACAAGTTGGCCTAGCGGGAATTCGCCTTTGCTCATCAGATACCCGCCATAGGCAAGGAGGATAATGATGTTGATGTGCGAGAGGAAATTTACCGATGGGGTAAATAAACTAACTTTATTAAAAATAGATTTCTTCTGGTCTCGGACGTGACAGTTGATGGCTTGAAACTTTTCCTTTTCGATATCTTCACGAGCAAAGCCTTTTACGACGCTAATCCCAGAGAGACTTTCTGAGAGGGTTAAAACCATCGTGTCTGCCAGCTCGGCACTCTTTGCGTAATCGTCCCTCACCGACTTTGAGAAGCGGCTGGAAAGATAATAGAGGAGCGGGATCGTGCTCAGGCACGCAAGTGTCAATGTGACATGGATGGACATCATGTAGCCGAAATAAAACAGGAGAGATAAAAAAAGGATCACTGTCTGGATCACCACCATCGATATAAAGGTTCCCATCGCCCGAGTATCAGCTGTGACTCGGTTAATGAGCGAACCGCTGGCATTGGCGTCGAAAAAAGAAAAGTTTAAGCGTTGTAACTTGTCGTAAGTGCCTGACCTAAGGTCGAACATCACTTGTCGCTCAATCAAGTCGGCTTCTTTCATTTTATACCAGAAGTTGAGAACCCCTCGTATTAATCCTAGTGCCACCATGAGCAACGCTATAACAACAAGCACTTCGGTGGAGGTCCACGTGGCGTCCGGTTGGAAGTAAAAGGGCCACCGAGGTGGCTGAATCGATGGACGGATTTTGTGATGAATAAAGTCAATCCCCACACTCGTCAGCTCCACCGCTGCAAGGAACAAAGCGAGTAGAACCCCTTGGAGAATCAGGAGTAACAAACACGTCCCCCAATAGTGCCACGCAATTTTCAGGAGTCGGATCACGACCTCACGATTTGATAATTCCTTCCCCCAACTCGCCCCCGGCTCTGCCATACTTGACCCAAACCGTAAATCAGCACCTCCCCATTGGCGAGGCATTTCCCGTTTTTTGACAGGCAATCAAAGTGGTCTTGAGAAGAGAGAGATCTTTTTAAAGGGCGCTTTTTTTGTGGTACTATCTCCAATGACTCATGATCCGCAATTTGCCAGTGGGGAACAGGATGCTAATAATCTAGTGTAGTCCGTCATAAGTGACATAACTTATCAAATTTCGAGCGGACCGAGTTATTTCAATGAGGTTAATTGCAGGTGCAATCTTTTGGCGCAACCC
>JAWXCD010000098.1:0-12018 GCA_034440535.1 Verrucomicrobiota bacterium
CTCAAGACGAATACCAGAGGGATTCCTCCCCAATCTTAGAGTTGCCGAGCTACCCCAATGTAGACGATCAAACTTTGCAGCCGATTCCATATAAGTTACTAGATTTATGACGGCCTACACTAGATCATCAGCTACACTCGAGTCTTTTGAGCAAAGGAGCAAAATGGCCCCAACTCTAGACGAATTATCCCAGAGCAGAAAACTCTTCTCTATCGCAAACCTTGGGAATGGGGTTCCCTTCAATGAGTGCCTTTTCTAAATTCTTTTTCTCAACCGGAAAACGGTCATCACGATACAACGTGAGCGAAACGTCGATATTTTCGCGTATGCACGCTTTGATCGCCTCAGGCTCCTTTTCACAAAATAGCATGGTTTTCCACGAGTAAATGTGACGGGGCTTATGGAAATCGCTATTGGCCACTAACGGCAGTTTTTTCAGACCAACGGGATTAAAGATATCGTCGCGATTAGCGATTTCCCATGCATCGATGACTGGAGCATAGCGATCCTGATTTTCCCAGAGGTACAAGGTGTTTTTGCCCCAAGCACTTTTGAAAACATGAGGGTGCGCCGCAATAGCCAGACCGCCTTGGGCATGGATTTGGTGAATGGTGTCCATGATACTGAGGCCCGGGTCAATGGGTTGTTTCAGATCAATTCCCAACAAGTGCGCGGAGGTTTTGCGAGTTAAACCGTCCTTATTAAATTCGAGCCCAGTCATGACGAGCATGTTGTATTTGCGCCAAGCCCGTTCCCTTTGCTTTTCAAGTTCTTCAAAGTACTCGTTGATTTGGTCTTGAGGGATAACAAGATTAGAAATCTTTGCCAGTTTGCCAAGGAACCGCGTGTAATCTGCGATATGATCTGTCACGCAAATACAGTCAAAGCCGCGGGTTCCGTAGAAATCAATGAGGTCCGAGACCGATAGTTTCCCATCAGAATACCGAGTGTGCATATGAAAATCACACAACAACAGTTTTTTACCTGAAATTCTTTGAACCGGAACGATCGCGGAAGGCACAGGAGTGAGCTGTTGAATTTTTTCATCACGCGGAACTTCTTCAGCGTGATGAAGAATAAATTGTGCAATTTGCAGCGCCGCGTCGGGCCTTGCATTTTTAGAAAGATTTTCTTTCCACAACTTCCAAAGTACCGCGTCGTTTTTGAACAAACGCTCAAGCCAGTCCACCACCCGCGAGGGTTTATCCGCAACGGCTCCCACATTCAATCGCTCAATTAACTCAGCATTTCCCTCTTCCTGACCTGGAACGACTTGACTCACCAGAATCGGGCATTCGCCGGCGAGTGCTTCTTGTACAGTGGCTCCCCCGGCTTTTGTGATGACCACATGGTGCGTTTGTAACAGACGTGGTATCTGGTTGGTCCACCCAAGCACGGCAACCCTTGGACGGTAATCTTTCACGAGCAGTTCTACCGCCGTCTTAATTTTAGCCTTTTTGCCGGCCACAATGGTCAAATCGTAATCCCCATGTTCGAGAAGGCGCGGGATAATTCTATCAACTTGTTTCACCCCCGAATTGAGCATGTACAAAATTTTCTTACGAGTGCCTGTTTCGGGAAGAGGAAGCGGTTCTGCCTTATTAATTGTAAAGTCAGGTGTGACAGGGAAACCAAAATTGAGGACCTTTTCCTTTTGAATGCCGACCTTTTCTAGAATCTCACCGGTCAAAGCGTTCGGCACGACATAATAATCACTTTGCCCACGGTACCAGAGGGAATTTATCGTGAGGGAGTCTGTGATTACAGTGATGAGACAAAAATTTCTTTTCCGCGTTTTGTCCGCAAAAATGGCTTCAACGAGCATGGTATAAATGGGGTAAACACACACCACCGCATCAGGCTCATAATCCGACAGCAAATCTTCAAGGGCATTTTTCAGACGCGCAAATCCACGCGATTGCGCCCCAATCATACTCGTTTTGTCGATGAACGAATAAAATTGATTCCACAAACGTGGCGCATTGTTGATGGTGCTGACATAGGCGCCGCGCAGGAAATCATTAAATTTACCGTAACAATTATCGAACAAATCGACAGTTTCAGTCTGGACTTCATTTCCAGCGAGGATTTCGAGGGCAGACGCTATATTTTTTGCTGCGGTGTTGTGACCTTCGCCAAAGCCAGCGGTGAGAATTAGGATGCGTTTCAAGTATCTCCAGTTTCTTTTAATATAAAAGGTAGCGTGTGACGAACTTTGGGCAGCTTTGTGACAAATGAGCAACTCCTCGAAGGGAGGAGCCGCTTATCTTTGTGACATTGCTCCACAACCACCCAAAATTAGGTTACTTATTTTCCCGATCGATTAAAAAGCTCCCAAAGATATATAAACGCTGGGGCAAATAATTGTGGGCTTCCGCATATCCGCGCCTCCAGATCTTCCTTTGAAAACCAGGAACCCTCTGAAATTTCGCGCGGGTTCAACAAAAACGGACCGTTGTGATTCATCGAATATAACCAAACAAACTCGTCGCCCGTTCGGTCACAGGCCTCGACTTTAAACAAAGGCGTAAGGCGCGTCCCGTACTGAAGAATAAGGTTTAGCTCTTCTTCCAATTCGCGCACAGCCGTGTTGTCGTAGGTTTGTCCAGCTCCCACATGACCGCTGCACGAGGAATCCCACGTTTCCGGATGTTTATCTTTAAACGGCGACCTGAATTGCAGGAATAGTTGCCCCGAATCATTAAAAATAAAAACGTGAACGGCGCGATGTCGGAGACTCTTTGCATGGACTTCACGGCGCGGGGCTTGGCCGATCACGCAGTCGTTTTCATCGACCACATCGAAGAGCTCACTCCCTACAACTTCGTCATCATGTTGAAAAGTTTCACCCATGTTTCCGCTCTTATTTCTTCGGGCCTGATTTTTTGGGGCAAGCCGACTTCTTCGAGGGCAGCCTCAATTCTCCCCTCTCGGTTGTCGAGTACATTCTTGAGCATTTTACGGCGTTGCATGAACGCCTGGCGCACAAATTTTTGGAACTCCGGAAAACGTTCCCGTTCAATCATTGCCTCATGAGGCGTCAGTCGGATCACCGCCGATTCCACTTGCGGTGGGGGAGTGAAATTGTGACGACTGACCTGAAATAACATCTCTGCATGAAACCACACCCGACACATGATTGTCAGCGCTCCACAATCACGTGAATGATCAAAAGCCGTGACCCGTTCGGCAAATTCTTTTTGGACCAAAAGAACTACGCACCGAGGAGGCACGAGCATTTCCATGAACATAAAAATTAGGGGTGAAGAAATCTGGTAGGGGATATTTCCTATAACCGGAGACTTCGGGAATTTTTCCATCACACCAGGCAGTGTCTTCACTGCGTCGCCCTCGACGATTTCTAAGCGTGGGTCAGACCCGTACTTTTCCCTGAGAACTTTGAGGATTTCCCAATCCAACTCCAAGCCAATCACTTTTTTGGACTTTGAAAGCAGAATTTCCGTTAAAGTCCCGGGGCCGGGGCCGATTTCAATGACAGTTTCGTCCGACTGCACATGGGCGGCGTCTGCGATTCTTTCGAGGATTGATGGATCCTTAAGAAAATTTTGCCCGAACCGTTTGCGGGGTCGAAATGGAAATGATTGTGGATTAACCTGACTCATAGTAGGACAACAAACCTCGTTGATATGTGAAATTTCTCCTGCTAAATTAATAAGGCAACCTTTATGTTGAAACAAGCGATTCCTCGGAAAACCGTTTACAGGCTCTCATTGTATACTCGATCACTTCAGCGTTTGCTCGAGAATTCAATCGAAACGGTTTCGTCCGAAGCACTCGCCAAAGCCACTGGGGTAAAACCGACACAACTCCGTAAGGACCTCGCTTATTTCGGACAATTTGGCAAAAAGGGCTTGGGTTACAACGTCCAAGAATTGATCCAAAAAATCTCCCAGCTCCTTGGTACAAACCACCTCCAACCCGTCATATTGATTGGGGTTGGGGACCTTGGGTCTGCGCTGCTATCCTATAAGGGTTTCGAAAAAGAGGGGTTTGAAATTATCTCTAGCTTCGATATGGACGTTCAACGGCACCGCAATAAAAAGTTTTCTATTCCAATTTTACCCATGACTGATCTGAAGCCTTTTATCGAAAAGCGATTAGTCAAACTCGCCATTTTGTCAGTGCCAGCCCATTCAGCGCAGTCGGTCACTAACGAATTGATTGCAGCAGGGATCACAGCTATTTTAAATTTTGCCCCGATCAATCTTGACGTTCCGGACCAAGCGGTCGTGAATAACGTTAATCTGGCAATGGAATTAGAAAACCTTTCGTACTTTATTAAATAAACAACAGGACATTTGTGGAACTCACGAGCGCTCAAAAATCAAAACTACGCAGCCTTGGTCAAAAACTGGACCCCATCATCTTTATTGGAAAGGAAGGGGTCACCCCAAAAGTCCTGAAGGAATTGAATCGAGTTCTCGATATGAAAGAACTCGTAAAGCTCAAGTTCGCTGGTCAGAAGGATAAGAAGAAGGATCTCGCCCCTGAAATAGCCAAACAAGCGGAATGCATCTTCGTAGGCTCCCTTGGCAACACGGCTCTCTATTACCGCCAACAATCCGACCTCACAAAGCGTTCTGTTGATCTGGGGTAACGGTCGCTTGGGCTTTTGAAAAAAAACAAAGGGCTAGTCAGATGACCAGCCCTTTGGCGCAAAATAAGATTAAACGGATTATTATTTCTTCGAACGTTTGGGTTCTACGAATTTAAATCCTTCGACAGCCTTGTTTTTGTCGAATACAGAGATCAGCGATTTGTGTCCAGGGTTTGATCCTTCTGCCCCTACATAAACGCGAACGGTCTGCTCCATATTCGTTGCCATGGCGTTTGTGCTGGTTACCGACATGGAATTTGTAGCGCTCGGGCTATTGGTAGTAACAGGCGCCATTGACGCAGGAGTCACCGCTGAGGTTGAACCCATCCCTGTTCCTTTAACATCCATCGCCACGGTGGAGGGGACTGAGGAATCCACAAACGGTGTAATATGTAAGCTGCTTCCCCGAACCATATTCGTCCAACCCATAGACGTTCCTGCGGAGGCGTACCCCATGGAGGTTTCATTGGTCATGGTCAGTGTATTTGTTCCGGAAGAAACGGGAGGTTTAGAGGCCGCCACCGCAGCGGTATTTGTACCTGCAGAGGTAACCGCAGTGCTTGTGGATGTTCCGCTAGGAATTGACTTTGATCCCGTAATGGAAAGACCCGTCACGATGTTGTTTGCACTAATGATGGCCTTAAACATCAGGTTAGTCCCCTCAAACATGTTCGTTGTCCCGCTATCAGATCGCATGACATGAAATCCAGTCACTGACTTTTGATTCCCACTAAGCATGGGCATAATATGAATGCCAAGGTTGGTTGTGCCCATGCCTGTCGACGCATCCAGAGCCACCATGACTTCTGCGTTTGTATTTCCAGTTGTTGACGAAGTCATAGTAACGGTCGACGTCGGAGCCATCGAGGCTGGAGCGCCTAACCCTGATTGCCCCCACGCATTGTTTGCGCCCGAAAAAACGCAGGCTCCTAAAAATGTATATGTTGCTAATTTTTTAATCCGCTGAAGTGATCTACCAAAAAGTAATGACTGCTGCATATTTTTCTCCTGATTGTTGTTTATCGAACTCTTGGAGTAAGCATTTCGTGTGCGCACTGTAGACAATACTGTATTGAAAGTTGAAAATAGCCATTCCTTTACGGTAAATGGGTGTTAGGAGAAAAAGAGGCTTTAAGTTATATGAGCTTAATCTTGCGCAATGCAAAAAAGGACATACGTAAAAGGATCCAACCATGCGTAAAACGCTGAATATTCGTTGTTCCATACGTGCGATCTTGATAATGAACCGGTACTTCTACGATTTTTAAGTTTAACTTTGCCGCACCAAAAATCATGTCAAAATCGCCAAAGGGATCGAAGTCACCGAAATAACTGCGGCCACTCATAATTTTATCCCAATCCGTGCGTAATAACACTTTTGTGCCGCATAAAGTATCTTTAAAGCGTTGGCCGAGGAGGTAAGTAAAAATGAGACTGAACCCCTTGTTCCCAAGAATATTCAGAAAACGCATGGATTGTTTTTGCAGGGGGTAAACGAGGCGAGATCCATTAATAAACTCACCGTGACGCGAAACTAAAGCGTCATAAAATCTTGGCAGTTCCTCAGGAGGGACAGTCAAGTCGGCATCGAGGATCATCAGCATTTCACCGGTGGCAACATTAAACCCTTTCCGAACCGCATCGGCCTTTCCCTTTCCATCGCCTTGCGAAACGAACTTTAACTTTCGATCTGAGTACAATGCCATCACGCGTTTAATTTCTGCTTCAGTCCCATCAGTTGAGCCCCCTTCAACAAAAATGATTTCTGTCCCTGCCCCGAGCTGCGGGGTCCGGCGAACGACGTTTTCGATATTCCCTTTCTCATTTCGACAAGGCACCACTACCGAAACGGATAAGGGATTTGGAAAAGGTTGTGGTTTTGGCCTCACCACCACAACCCGAAACAGTCCCAAAGCCGAAATGAACGGCAAGTGAGGCAAAGTCCGATTGAGAAATCCCGCGACTAAGGGAAGCCTAAAGGGCCACACCATCCTGTTTGCCCGCCGCACAACTTCAAACCCAGATAGCTCGAGAAAATTCTCAACATCAATGGGCGACAGCCAATTCGATAGGGGTTGTGGCGAAGCGCACTTTAAAATCTTGAGGGAGGCAATCAGCGGTTCCCATAAAAAATTATGGTACGTGATGACTACTCGTGTGCGCGGATGACAAAGCCTCTGCACATTTTTTAACGATGATTCTATGTCGTACAAGTAGCCCAAAAGATCCGAGATGATCACGTAATCAAATTGGCCCGTTTCCTTCAAACCCTCGACATTATCCACGCGAAACTCCAAATGCGGGAATGTGCGCGAGGCCTGTTGGATCATCGCTGGACTGAAATCAATTCCCAGGCCTTTTGAAGGTTTCACGGCATTCAAAAGTTGGCCAATGCCGCATCCAATTTCTACGACTGAGCTTCCCTCTGGAATTATAAAACGGAGGTATCGAGCGACTTCATCATGATAATACCCAAGGCGCTTGACCCACTTATGGCGGTTTGAAGCCAGAAGATCGAACTCTGAAACAAGACGTGCGGAGGAGGAAAAAGGGGTAGTCATTTGACGTAAGTCGCTAGGATCCTCAATGAAACGAATCTATTCTTAAAGAGACAGTATTTTTTTTCAATATTGTGCCAAAAGGAAAGCCATGAAGAAGGCAGAAGTGACCGATACGAGAAACCGCCGCTCAAAGGGTATGCCAGAAAATCAAGGTACCGCAGGGAAATTTGCTTCAATGGGAGGTGACTTTGGAAGACGATTTGGGGAATGGCTGCATTACCTTCCCAAGCCTTTTTCCCATGTGGCTTTTTATTTTCCCAACCGAAATCCACATTTTCATGATGCACAAATTTATAAATAAAATAACCCCAAACGGAAACATAGGGTTCTAGAAGTATAAGTCGCCCATTTGGTTTGAGCACCCGTGCAACAGAGTCGATAAACTCGTATGGCCGCTCTAAATGATGCAGTACATCAATCAGGACAATATTCGGTACCGACTCGTTTTTAAAGGGAAGCTGATGAGCGTCGGCGCGAAGATTTAAATTTTTCCCTGCCAACAAGTCTAATGAAATAATCCTTCGCCGTTGCCCCATCCACTCCCTCAAATTTCCGGTGCCTCCACCTATTTCAAGCACAAACCCGGGTGAAAGCTGCTCCTCAATTAACCGATACCAACCCTCATACAATGATCGCAAAATTTCCTTACGCTCCCAAACGTTGCGGTACGCTCTTAAAAGACCTTCTTCAGGTCCACCCCAAGCCTTTTTAACCTCGGGGTTCATCAGCCATTGTTTCATCATTGCAGTGCGAATGGTAAACGAACTCTGATAAATGATAAATGATTGAAATCTGATCAGTTAAGACCCAGTGAAATGAATTTTGACCCACGAATGTTTCACTTCTTTTTACCCGCACTGAACATATCGAGCTGGGATGTGGGAGGGATTTTTGCCCCAGCTTCGCGCTTTTTTTTGCTTGAAGCTGCGAGTTTTGATTGACCCTCTTCGTTGAGTTCACCGTCTTCGAGGCTACAGAGGATAGTTTTGGCGCGTTCGATTACGGATTGTGGAAGTCCCGCAAGACGTCCAACTTGGATGCCGTAACTTTTATCCGTCCCACCAGGATTTATTTTCCTTAGAAAAATAATTTTATCGTTCCATTCACGAACCGCGACGTGGAAATTTTTTGTTGCCGGCAATGATTCACACAACTCAGTCAGCTCGTGGTAATGAGTTGCAAAAAGCGTTTTTGCTTGCACTACATTGTGCAAATGCTCAGCAACAGCCCATGCGATACTCAGTCCGTCAAACGTACTTGTCCCGCGTCCAATCTCGTCAAGGATCACAAGACTACGCGCAGTAGCGTTGTTGAGAATGTTTGCGGTTTCGTTCATCTCCACCATGAACGTACTCTGCCCACGTGAGAGGTCGTCATTCGCTCCCACGCGCGTAAAAATGCGGTCGAGGATACCCACTTCAGCACTTTGAGCAGGCACAAAAGAGCCCATGTGTGCCATCAAAGCGAGTAAGGCCACTTGCCTGATGTACGTTGATTTACCTGCCATGTTTGGACCTGTGAGAATAACCAGCCTGCAATTGTCTTTGTCTAAAAGCACATCGTTAGGAATAAATCGCTCTTCAACGGATATTTGTTCGAGAACAGGATGCCGACTCTCTTTCAAGTTGAGTGCCCCATCCACGCTCATCACAGGCTGAACATAATTCTGCATGCGCGCCACCTCTGCAAACCCCGACAACACATCAAGCTCGCTCAGAGCCGACCCACATTCTTGGATCATTGCCGTGCTCCCGCAAATCTGTTGGCGGATCGCAATAAAGAGTTCGTACTCGAGCTTACGCGAACGCTCCTCCGCCCCTAAAATCTTGCCTTCCATTTCTTTTAGCTCAGGCGTGATAAACCGTTCGCCGTTCACCATCGTCTGTTTGCGAGTGTAATCGCTGGGCACTGATTTGAGGTTCGAACTCGATATCTCAATATAATAACCGAAAACAGAATTGAACCTAATTTTAAGCGACTTAATGCCGGTCCGATCCTGTTCACGAAGTTGAAGTTGGGCGATCCATTCTTTTCCGTCCCGAGTCGCAGTATAAAGCTCATCCAACTCCGCATTGTACCCCTGCCGAATGATTCCACCTTCTTTAAGGGCTAGGGGGGGCTCGTCTGAAATGGAAGCGTTTACAAGATCAATGATATGGGGAAGCACGTGTATCCGCGCTTCAATCTTGATCATTAAAGGAAGGTTAAAGCCACCCACCAATTGTTTGATAACAGGCAAGGCAATGAGTGAGTCGCGCAGTGCTTGAATATCACGAGCATTGCCATTACCCAAACACATACGCCCAATAATCCGTTCCATGTCCCGCACAGGTTTGAGCGCATCACGGAGGGCGAAAAAAGCCTGGGTATTATTAAGAAATGCCGCCACCACCGAGTGCCTTTCCCGAATGGCTTCGATATCGCTGAGTGGATGAGTAATCCACTCCCTCATAAGACGGGCCCCCATCGGCGTAATCGTCCGGTCCAACGCCCCCAGTAAGGTTGTGTTTTTTCCAGACTGACTGGCGGGCTCCACCAATTCTAGATTGCGCCGTGTCACATGGTCCACCACCATAAACTGCTGACTGGAATATGGTCGGAGCACCTGAATATGATCAATGTTCCGGCGTAAGGTGTTCTCCAAATAATGCACAATAGCGCCCGCCGCTCCGATTCCCGCGGTCATCAGTTCGCATCCAAACCCGTCGAGTGACTGCACTTTGAAATGATTTTTCAAAGAATGAAATGCCGTATCGTATTCGAAACACCAATCGTCATAGAGCGTGATCACGAATGGAAGCTGCATTCCGTTAAGTTTATCACGCCATTCTTGAGGAACGACCACTTCAGCAAGAGTCAGTCGCGTCAATTCATCAATTAAATCACGCTCCGTCAAAAACTCGGCAACACGAAACTCACCCGTAGTTAGGTCAGCCACCGCAAATCCATACTTTCCTTTACCTGTGGATATGCCTGCTAGATAACTATTGCGGCGGGCCTCTAACAATGTGTTTTCCACCACTGATCCCGGACTAATAATTTGTTTAACCTCCCGGTTCACCAATTTACCCGGAGTCGCTTCTTCCGTCTGATCGCAAATGGCCACCCGACGTCCCGCCTTAATTATTTTCGCGATATAATTTTCCGCAGCGTGAAAGGGGATCCCACACATCGGAATTTTTTGGCGCTGGGTTAACGCGATGTTCAGAATCTGCGAACCAATCGTGGCGTCCTCAAAAAACATTTCATAAAAGTCACCCAACCGAAAAAGGAGAATAGCATCGCCAGGTACCTCGCGTTTAAGGCGCTGGTACTGCTGCATCATGGGAGTGAGGGTCTCAGTCATTAGGAACGCAGATTATTAGCATAGGCCACCGTTGTATCACGGATAAATTGTTCACAAATTGTGCACCACCCGCCCGGAATGGTCTTTATGAATGTTTTGTAATGGAAAACCGAGTAAACCAAATTTACAAACTTTTTTATCATTCCTTTATTTCCAGCGCAATTATGCCAATATTTTGCCTTATGCGACTTCTTCTTATTGACGGCCACTATTACGCCTATCGTTCCTTTTTTGCGATTCAAAATCTAACCAATTCTCGGGGCGAACCGACAAACGCCATATACGGATTTGTTAAGGCCGTCCGCCGCATGCTCATTGACTTGAAGCCAGATCGAGCGGCCCTGATTATGGATGGCGGATTGCCAAAGGATAGAATGGACCTGCTCCCCACGTATAAAGCGAATCGGGCCGAGATGCCCGATACCATGCGTGTTCAGATGCCGATTATTGAATCGATCGCAGAACTGATTGGATTACCCAAAATCGTTGTTGATGAACACGAGGCGGATGACGTTATGGCGTGTTACGC
The DNA here is from genome assembly GCA_034440535.1 of Verrucomicrobiota bacterium. Taxonomy (GTDB): domain Bacteria; phylum Verrucomicrobiota; class Verrucomicrobiia; order JAWXBN01; family JAWXCD01; genus JAWXCD01. The sequence continues at coordinate 11,055 of JAWXCD010000098.1, forward strand.
CGCTGCGGCCAAATTGCACACTGATTGCGAAATCATTTTCGCCACAAACGATAAGGACCTCATGCAAGTCGTCGATAACCGCCTTAAAATTTACTCCCCCGGTAAAGAAGGGTTTGAGTTGATTGACGCCCTAGGGGTGGAAAAAAAATGGGGAGTGCCTCCTGAAAAAATTGGGGATATTTTAACGCTCACCGGGGACACTTCAGACAACATTCCAGGAGTGCCAGGGATAGGCCCGAAAACGGCCGCTAAATTGATCATTCAGTTTGGGAGTGTTGACGAGTTGATGCGCCGGCTCCCTGAAGTGGCTTCGGATAAACTTCGAGCGGCGCTGGAATCCTCGCGTGAAATTGTTGTTCGAAATAAAAAAATGGTTTCCTTAAATTGTAGGATACCCCTGCCCATGCCTTGGGAACAATTGAAAATATCGCCAAAGTATCCAGAACTCATAGCTGAATGCAAACGTCTCGAATTCAAGTCACTCACGGCTGAAATCGAAAAAGAGTCGGGCACTATGACGAAGACTTTCATCGGACAAGGTGAGCTCGGATTTTAGGATCCCCTCTAACCCTAATCTGCCGTTCCTAGGTCATCTTTGCCTCTTCTGGGCCTTTTCGCGGTCACTTTTCGCTTTGTAATACGTTTTTTCAGCGACCAAGGTGGAACTGACAATCCTGTTTGTTCTTCTACGTTTTCGCAGATCCCCTTCCCCCTATCTGCGTTAATCTACGCACCTCTGCGGTTCCCCTCTTCCCCAATCCTTCGCGACTTCGCGTAAGATTATCCTCTCCCCGCTTCCTCTTTGCGTCTCTTGCGCCTTTTTGTGGCTATTTTCCCTGTCCTTCTCATCCGTGCTTTCCTTCAACTCGCACCTGATACTGTTATGGCCTGCAATCGCAGTGCCCGCGCCGTCACCAGTCCTCCCCATTGAGCGCTGCCCCTCATGGGTCGGGATCCTTCCTGA
>JAWXCD010000099.1:0-11945 GCA_034440535.1 Verrucomicrobiota bacterium
ACCCCAAAGGGGTTGCGCCAAAAGATTGCACCTGCAATTGACATCATCGAAATAACGCGGTCCGGGCGACATTTGATAAGTTACGTCACTTATGACGGATACACTAGCGTCACCACGTTGAGGTCAATGGCCCGCCCTCATTCTCGACACTTGTGTCGATTAAGTACCCAATGGACGCTGAAAAACGGTATCGATGCTCTTACTGAGCTTGTCGAGAGTGAATGGTTTTGCCAGACAGAAAGCGTTACAACTCTTGATGAAATTTTCTATGTCCATGCTCATGGAGAACCCGGTAATGAATATGAACCGAGAACACAATCCGGGCTTAATCCGCTGAACCGCCCTGAAAAACATATCCCCACTCATCGAGGGCATCATCAAATCGCAAATGATTATATCATAATCGCGTTTCATGATGTTCTTTAAACCTTCTGCACCACTTGCCACGGTGTGCACGACGAAGTTTTTATCAATGAGATAAGTTTCCATCATGTTCAGAATGTTAACGTCGTCGTCGACAATCAATACGCTTCGCATCCCATCGATTTCGACAGATTGCACAGTGTCAGATGTCTTATACTTTTTTTCCATAAGTTTTTGGATTGCGCGGCTATTAGGCGAAAATTCATGATCTTTTGCAAGCTTTTACAAAGGGTTTTCCAATAATTGAAGGAAGGAAGGCCAGAGTAGGTGCAAATTTTATGAGAACGGATCGCGGGCCGCAAAGTTCGGATAGTTAGAACTCCCTCCCCTCTTTGTGGTAATACTTGAAATCAAAATTGTCACATTTAAATCCTCCCATTAAATCGCAACCATTTCACCCCATCAAAACTAAGCCCACCCCTATTCATTTTCTAGTAGCTCAAAAAATCAGTATCTAGCCTCACTCGTCATTGCCACAATGTCCGATCAAGTGTTCTATACTGGATCGCCTCCCCAATATGATCACACCCGATCTCACCGCCTCCTGCCAAGTCAGCGATTGTGCGGGCCACTTTAAGGATGCGATCATAGGCGCGGGCACTAAAGTTCAATTCGTTCATCGCCATCTTTAACATTTCTTGAACCTCAGGTTTGAGCTGGCAATGATTCCGAATATCCTTCGCACCCATTCCTGCGTTAGAATAAACCTTGCGGCGCCCTGATCCAAACCGTACTTGCTGAATATTCCTAGCTTGCTCAACCCGAGTCCTTATTGACTCGGATGTCTCGCCCATTTCCGCGGAGGCCAATTGCGCGTACTTAACCCCCGGCACTTCAATATGAATATCCAACCGATCCAACAATGGTCGCGAAATTTTATCAAGGTACCGCCTCGTCGCAGCGCTGTTATCACCATACACACCAGACGGGCTAGGGTTCATTGCGGCTATTAACATAAAGTTACATGGGAAACTAACCGAACCGACCGCGCGCGTAATAGTCACGCGCCTATCTTCCAAAGGTTGCCTCAAAATTTCCAATGTCTGTCTCTTAAACTCGGGTAACTCGTCGAGAAACAAAACACCGTTATGCGCCGTGCTCACTTCCCCTGGTCGCAATTGAGACGACCCTCCGACTAACCCAATATCAGATATCGTATGGTGCGGCGACCGAAACGGGCGGGTGGTCACCAATGCCCGTTCCAAGGGTAAAATACCGGCCACGCTATGGACCTTCGTGGTTTCCAGCGCCTCATCTAATGTCATCGCGGGCATGATCGTTGGAATGCGCTTGGCTAGCATCGATTTACCACTCCCTGGAGGACCAATCATGAGCAGGTTATGACCACCCGCCACAGCCACTTCCAACGCGCGTTTCACATCCTGCTGACCTTTTACATCTGAAAAATCCAAATCGTAATGAACCTCATGAGAAAACAATTTAACCAGATCTTCGTACACGGGATCTATTTCCTTTTTCCCTTGAAGAAAGTCTGCGGCATCGCGCAAGTTTGACACAGGATACACATCCAAACCCATTACCACCGCGGCTTCTGCTGCATTCTGTGCGGGAACAATAATCCCGCGCTTTTTCTCAGCCCGCGCCCGCATGGCCATCGGTAACACACCGCGAACGGAGCGCACCGACCCATTTAACGCCAACTCACCCACAACAAAATAATCATCGAGGCACGCCGATTTAAGTTGGTCGGTCGATACCAGCATCCCAATGGCGATTGGCAAATCGTATATAGGCCCTTCCTTTCGGATGTCCGCAGGAGCGAGGTTAATCGTCGTTTGGCCTGGATTCGTATAGTACCCGCTGTTTAACACCGCCGTCGTCACCCTGTCCTTACACTCTTTCACCGCCACATCCGGAAGCCCTACGACCACAACCTTCCCACTCTCCCCACGCCCTGCATGCACTTCCACCTCAATGGTGTGCGCCTCCACCCCACAGACCGCCGCACTAAAAACCTTTGCTAACATAAATATTGATTTGTCCCTCTCATTATAAAGGCCACCGACTTAACAGCCAATCGAAGGAAAAGTCAAATAGGATAAAAAGGAGCTACCTCCATCGGCTCGTCACAGAATGACGCATCCCCGTTGCGGTTGGGGGCAGCGGTGTGTTTGTGCGGCGCTAAGTGATTCAATCCCATTGGGATCGGCAAGGGCGTCCTCATGCGTGGACTGAATGATGCGACCCCGTTGGGGTTGGGAATGGCCTGCTCATGCGCGGGTCTTCGCGAGTTTAGCCCCAAAGCGGGCTACGTCCTTCAGCCCAGGGTTGCCGAGTCGGAGAGGCTACCCTGGGTTAACAGTCAAATTGGAAAACAACCCTGAAGGGGTTGCGGCCATGCGCGCGACGCGGGTCACCCACCCGCTCGAAGGGAGTTACGCTCTAAAGTTCGAGCTTTAGATTGCTATCTGGATAAACGCTGAAGACGTTAAATGAGCTGCCGGCCTGAAGGATGGCTTGGCCTGTGGAATCACTTTTGATGCGGGTGCCCAGCGGGAGAGTGTCGCCCAGTTTTATTTGATCCACAATTTTACCGCTAGGAAGAGTGGCCGTGACCTTTGATTCTAGCGCCACGACTTTAAAGTCCTGGGCATAAATTGCCAATGGCAGGACGGAGAAAAACAAGAGTAGGGCAGCCATTCGCATACCTATTTTTTAAATGGTGCTCCAGCCCACTCAAGAAAATAATGTTTTCAAAAACACTTATTTCCCTTGCCAGAAACCATATACGAGAGGAAAGTAAAATCAGCTTACGGCTTTGCATGAATAAACGGCCTGCAAAAAAACGGACCACACCCCGCAAACGAGCCACGACTACGCCTCGGACTCAAAAAAACCATCCCCTCGGCTACACCGCGACAGCGCCCATCAAAAAAAATGGGGCCGAGCCAAGTTATCCTCCTTTGCCTAATCATGACCGGATCCATAAACAAGCGAGGGAATACCGCAAAATTATTTTAGGCAAAAAAAAGTTAAGTCCCGCAGCCAAGCGGCAGTTCATCAAACACACGCTGGCGAATTTCCAGGATTTCTATAACAAAGGATTTTTAACCTATCGCAAGTCTGTCGCCGAAGCCCACGAGTTTGCCGCACTCGAGTGGAGCGGGCGCGGATCTATCATGAAGGACTTTTCGGGACGCGAATATATCGACTGCCTTGGAGGGTTTGGCGTTTACAACATGGGCATGTGCCATCCGAAAATAGTGGAAGCCGTCAAAGCGCAAGTGGGACGGATGCCCCTTTCCAGTCAAGAACTGCTTGACCCTTTGCGTGGCGCACTTGCTGAGTTGCTTGGGGAACTTGCGCCGGGGGAACTTCAAGATTGTTTCTTCATCAATAATGGCACTGACGCCGTCGAAGGTGCCCTCAAACTCGCACGTCTTTATACGGGCAAGACGGGGTTCATCAGCTCGGTGAACGGGTTTCATGGAAAAAGTATGGGGTCGCTTTCAGTGATGGGCAAACACATCTACCGTCGGCCCTTCGAACCTCTCCTGCCACAGATTCATTTTGTTCCTTTTGGGGATACCCGCGACATGGAACGCGAACTTCGTAAACTCAAAACGGTCGGTGAAGAAGTGGCGGCGGTCATCCTCGAACCTGTCCAAGGGGAAGCAGGCGCGATCGTGCCACCTGCGGATTATTTGCCACAGGTCCGGAAACTGTGCAACGAATACGAGACGCTCCTCATTCTCGATGAAGTTCAGACGGGCTACGGGCGAACCGGTAAAATCTTTGCCTGCGAACATTGGGACGTGGTGCCCGACATCATGTGTCTGGGTAAAAGTATGGGCGGCGGAGTAATGCCTCTCAGCGCTTTCGTCTCGACCCCAAAAATCTGGGAAGTCTTAGAGGAGAATCCGTTTATCCATAGTTCGACCTTTGGCGGGAATCCTCTCGCATGCGCGGCGGGAATTGCTGCCATTGAGGTCATGCTTGAAGAAAAACTTGCGGAACAGGCGGCGCGCAAAGGTAAATTTATGTTAGGCGAACTGAAGAAAATCCAGCGTGAGTTCCCCGACATATTAAAAGGTGTTCACGGACTAGGACTTTTAATTGGGATGGACTTTGTATCGAACGAAGCGGGGTACGCTGTTGCCGCGGGTCTATTCCATCGACGGGTGCTCGTGGCGGGGACTTTGATCAGCTCGAAAACAATCAGGATCGAACCCGCTCTAAACATTGAGGACGAGTTGTTGCACAAGGTGCTCGACCGCCTCCATGACTGCCTAACGGACATCCGGGCAAAAGGCCGATTTCATGAAACCAAAACTGTGGATTAATGGTCGCTGGCAATCGTCGAAAGGGAAAACATTCCCTGTCAACAACCCTGCCACTGAAAAAGTAATCGCGCATGTCCCTTCGTCGACACATGCTGAGTTGCTCGCTGCTGTCGCCTCCGCGCGCGCTGCCTTCAACTCTTGGCGCTGGGTTCCGGGCCTAGAAAAAGCCGTTCTCCTGCACGAGGTAGCGCGAAAACTAAGGGAATATCAAAAAACTTTGGCGCACTTGATGACCCTCGAAGGCGGAAAGCCTTTTTGCGAAAACCGCGATGAGGTGGAGTGGTCTGCGTCGTGTTTCGATTATTATGCTGAGCTGGGTCGTCACTCAAGAGGCTCCTCAATCCCACCCGTTTTTGAGCATCAGGTTAATTTCACGATCAAAGAACCGTTCGGCGTCGTGGGTTGTATCACGCCATGGAATTATCCGCTCCTCCTTCTGGCTTGGAAAGCGGCTCCTGCGTTGGCGGCGGGAAACACTCTTGTCATCAAACCTTCTTCACAAACGCCGCTCGCTACTCTCGAACTTGCGAAATCATTCTCCGTTCTACCGTCTGGTGTGGTCAATATCATCACGGGCGAAGGGGCTGAGCTGGGAGAACTTTTAATCCAACATCCAGATGTGGACATGGTCGCTTTAACCGGTTCGGTACAAACGGGGATCAAGGTCGGGGAATCCTGCGCGCGTCTCTGCAAACCGGCGCACTTGGAACTGGGCGGAAAAGATCCGTTTATCGTGTGTTCGGACGCAGATATCGACGTAGCGGCGCAAGCGGCGGTGTGGGCGGGATGCTTAAACGCGGGGCAAGTGTGCACGAGCGCGGAACGATTTTACATTTTCGAAGAGATCTATGACGCGTTTGTGAAGAAAGTGGTTCATTACGCTCAAGCTATTAGAATAGGTGACGGCATGGACCCCACGACAGATATGGGTCCAATGATTTCAGCGGCCCAAGTGGATAAGGTCGACGCCCAAGTGCGTGCGGCGATCAAACAAGGAGCAGAACTCCTGACGGGGGGTAAAAGGCCGCCTCATCTCTCTCGCGGTTTTTATTATGAACCAACGGTCCTGGTCAATGTCGATCATTCAATGGCAATTATGAAAGAGGAAACGTTTGGTCCTGTTTTGCCGCTCATGAAGGTGAGTGGGATTGCGGAAGCGATCAAACTGGCGAATGATTCCATCTACGCCTTAGGCGCAAACATCTACACGAAAAATCTGGAATGGTCCATGCTCGCTATGGATCATGTTCGGGCAGGAACTTTCTGGATAAATGACCCGCTCACGGACAACGATGCGGCTCCTTTTGGTGGGTGCCGATGCACAGGTAATAGCAGGGAATTGGGTGAAGAAGGGTTGGACGGGTTTCGCCACACAAAACATGTGCACCTTGATTACATCATGGAACGGAAATCGTATTGGTATCCTTACTGGCAATATAACCAAGTCAAAGAACCGACAGCGAAAGCATCGGGCGGCAGTAGCAAGTCTAAGTCTCGCCCGTTATCGAAAAAAAAACGTAACGTAAGAAAGAAAGGGACTTTGTGAAAAATTGGGGTTTTTATATAAATAACGATTGGGTAAAGGCGTCAAATCATCGTGACGTTATTAATCCGGCCACTGGCCAAGTTTATGCCCGTGTGGGTGAGGCAACAAAAAACGAAACTGAACAGGCGATCGCCGCTGCGCGAAAGGCGTTCGACGAAGGACCGTGGCGCGAATATACCGCCCAACGCCGGGGCCGGGTTTTGTTCGCCATTGCTGAGGTTATCCGTAAACACGCGGATGAATTGGCCAAACTAGAAACCGAAAACGTCGGCAAGCCTATCGTCGAATCCGAATACGATATGGCGGATACGGCGACTTGTTACGAGTATTACGGAGGGTTAGCGACTAAGATTCTGGGCGAGGTCAACCCGGTACCCGATAACGCCATCAGTCTTACCATGAAAGAACCTGTGGGCGTGTGCGGTTTGATCATTCCATGGAATTATCCTGCTCTCATGATGGCATGGAAAGTCGCCCCGGCGCTTGCCGCAGGATGCACCATGATACTCAAACCTGCCGAGCAAACACCTATGTCCGCTCTTCGCTTGGCGGAACTTTTAAAAGAAGAGGTCCCCGATCTACCTCCTGGCGTGATCAATGTCCTGACGGGCGCAGGTGAAATCTCCGGAGCCACGCTTGTGGCAAGTCCGCAAGTTGACAAAATCGCTTTCACGGGGGGGACTGAAACAGGTCGAAACATTCTTAAAACGATAGGGTCCACACACATCAAAAAGGTGTCACTCGAACTGGGTGGGAAATCTCCCAACATCTTTTTTGTCGATGCCGATTTGCAAGCTTCAATCGATGGCGCCTTGTTCGGGGTGTTCATTAATCAGGGCGAAGTCTGCTCTGCGGGATCACGGCTCCTCGTGCAAAAGAAATGGCATGACGAGTTTATTGATCGGCTCATAGAACAGTCCAAAAAAATAAAACTCGGTGACCCCACTCTACGCGAAACTAAGATGGGGCCACTGGTCACTAAAGAGCATCGGGAACGAGTCCAAGGTTTTATCGATGCGGCTGTTAAACAAGGGGCAAATTTAGTGACGGGCGGGAAAGCGCCCGGTGGTGATTTGAAGGACGGCTGGTTTGTTGAACCTACGATCTTTACGGGGGTGACTCCAGAAATGAACATCTACCGTGATGAAGTTTTCGGTCCGGTGGTCACCGTTACTCCTTTCGAAGATGAAGCTGAAGCCCTCAAACTCGCCAATGGCACGGCCTTCGGTCTGGCGGCGGCGGTCTGGACCCGGGACATTTTTAAAGCATTCAGGATGGTGAAACAGATCCGCGCGGGGATCGTTTGGGTGAACACCATGCAACCGTGCTTTGTTGAAGCGCCTTGGGGCGGATACAAACAAAGTGGTATCGGCCGCGAATTAGGCCGCTACGGGATCGAGGAGTTTTTGGAATCTAAACAGGTCCACATTAACTTAAGCGAAGCTCCGATCGGCTGGTATTAAATCCATGAAGAGTATCCATCTCAAAACACCTATACCCGGCCCCAAGTCGCGCGCACTCAAAGAACGCCGAGACGCAGCCGTTCCGGCGGCGGCGTTCGAGGTCACTCCGATTTATCTGGCCCGTGCAGAAGGTGCAGTCCTGACCGATGTGGACGACAACACCTTTATTGATTTTGCAGGTGGGATCGGTTCGTTGAACACAGGCCAATGCCCGCCTTTTGTTGTGGAGGCCATTCGCAATCAGGCTGGCGCCTATTTGCACGCCTGTTTTCACGTGACGGGTTACGAGCCATACGTTGGTTTAGCAGAAAAGTTGAATGCGATAACCCCTGGTGGACATCCTAAGAAAACGCTTCTTTTTAATAGTGGCGCTGAGGCGATCGAAAACGCAATTAAGGCGGCTCGGTATTTCACAAAACGCCAGGCTGTGGTTGCCTTTGAACAAGGATTTCACGGACGGACGCTTTTGGGGATGAGTTTGACGGGAAAAGTCGCTCCTTATAAAAAGGGGTTCGGTCCTTTCGCTCCAGAGGTTTATCACCTACCGTTCCCAAATATATACCGGCGCGATTCGTCACTTTCTGAAGACGCTTACGTAGATCAGCAACTCACTGACCTCCACCGCTTTTTCAAAACGCAAGTTGATCCCGATAACGTCGCGGCGGTGGTGATGGAACTGCAAACGGGTGAAGGCGGGTTTATTCCTGCGCCGGTTCGCTTTGTTCAGGAGTTGGCAAAACTGTGCAGAGAACACGGGGTTCTCTTTGTGGCGGACGAAGTTCAAACGGGGTTCGCACGCACAGGGCGCATGTTCGCGAGTGAACATTACGGGATCGTCCCCGACTTGATGACGATGGCCAAATCCTTAAGTGGCGGTCTACCCCTAAGCGCTGTTACGGGCCGGGCGGATATTTTCGACGTGATCCCTCCTGGTGGTCTTGGCGGAACTTTTGGTGGGAATCCTTTGTCTTGCGCGGCGGCCCTTGCTTCTTTGGAAATGATTCAGGCGACAAACCTGTCGGATCGGGCTGAGGTTATCGGACAGAAAATAAGGTCGTCGTTTAGCGCCCTGCAAAATCATGTCCCTTTGATCGGCGATGTTCGCGGGTGGGGCGCGATGATCGGTATCGAACTGGTTACCGACCCTCGCTCAAAGGAGCCGGCCACTGCAGAGACCAAAGACATTATCAAACGCTGCTACGAGAACGGTTTGATCCTTCTCTCCTGTGGTCTTTATGGGAACGTCCTGCGCACATTAACGCCTCTCGTCATCACCGACGGCCAACTCGATGAAGCCCTTTCGGTTCTTTCCAATGTGATCACACAGGTGGCAAAGAAATAATGTAACTCCATGAAAAACAGTAATCACATATGATACTCCTCCTCGGTGCTGCGGGTATCATCGGGCGTGCGATTGCCTGGGATTACCTAAAGTTTAATCCAAAAGCCAAATTGATTCTTGCTGACCGCGATGAAACGAACCTTCGCGCCATGCAAAAATCGTTAGGGAACCGTGCATCTGCCATCCCCGTTGATTTATTAAATCACGCGTCGTTGGTCACTGCGCTTGAAAAATGTTCGATAGTGATTAATAGTACGAACCACCATTTTAACCTTCCTGTCATGCAGGCGGCTTTGGAAGCGGGTTGTCACTACTTAGATCTTGGTGGGTTATTTCATTTTACACGGCGCCAACTCAAGCTGCATGCGGAGTTTAAAAGGAAAGGTCTGATTGCTATCCTTGGAATGGGCTGCGCACCGGGCGTATCAAATTTGATGGCGCGGGAACTGACTCACAACTGGTCGCATGTGCATACGGTCCAAATCAAGGTTGCGGGAGTTGACCTCGCCCCGCCCTCCTCGCAAGTAGTCTTACCTTACTCGTGGCGAACACTCTTTGAGGAGTTTTCGCTTAAACCGGCGGTGTTCAGCAAAGGGCACTGGACTTTTTCAAAACCTTTTGCAGGGAAAGAATTGCTCGCCTTTCCAACGCCTGTTGGGAAACAAAAGATCTTCTACACGCTCCACTCAGAGGTTGCGACTCTACCGGTTTTTTTCCGCGATCGCGGCATTAAGAAAGTCACTTTCCAAATCGGTTTAAGTGATGACCTCCGTAACCTTGTGCTCACAGGTGATCCTTCAAAAGTTCAGGTTTCGTCCTCGCCGAAAAGCCACACACACCCAGATGACGTGGAAATCACTCTCGCGCATGCTTCGGGTAAGTGCGCAGGAAAAGCCGTAACCCGCCAAATGTCCTTCATCTCAAAATCAACTGGCCCTTGGCGCGCCGGCGACCTCAACACCGCCTGCCCCGCCTCCATCGTGGCCCAACTCATTGAAACCGGAGTCATCCGCGACCCCGGCGTCCACGCCCCAGAATCGGTCGTCCCCTTCCAACCTCTATCAGACGCCCTCACAAAACGCGGCTTAAGTTTTATCATTTGAAAGCGTTGCGCTTCTACCCATCAATCTCCGTGAATCTGCGGTTAATCATTCCCAAAACCTTCGATGCTTGTGGCTTCGCGTAAACTTATCTTTTCCCTGATTCTTTCTTGCGTATCTTGCGTCTTTTCGCTGCCACTCCTGTCTGGGCAACAGGAACATCAGACTCAATCGTAAACGCTGAAGTGTTGTCAATCAGTCAGCAAGCGGGTTCCACACTTTTTCAAAGCCCAGAGCTTTAAAATCTTTTACATTGGTTGTGGCAAAATGGGTCACTCCGCTATGACGCATTGTCAAGCCAAGTCGGGCATCAAAGATTTGTCTTCGAGAAAAGTCTTTATTCCCAGCCATAGCCCAGACACCATCCATGATTGGCGCGTTTTCAAGACGCATCACATTGGGGATTTTCCAGTAGGATACCACCAAATCCCTCGCCATCTTTGCCGACAAAGGATGAGCCATCACAGCAGGATTTCTTAGGAGCACATAAAGTTCTGTCAAAACGTAATCTGCAATAACGACTCGGATCGTCGATACCCCAAAGTTTTGTTTCAAAAACTTTTCTGCCCCCTGATGCCACGCAGATGATGGATTAAGGGCATAAAGAAGGATGTTGGCATCAAGGCCCAGGATCATTGTTCCATCCCAAGTTCGTCTGCCCTGACAATGGCTTTAAGATCGATCTTATCAAACTCAGAAACAAAAAGGTCAGCCTTGAGAACGGGCAATTGCCAAGCCTCGGTCTCTTTGGCCACCGGGTAAGCCACCGTCATGTATTCTATTCCTCGACGCACCACTTCAGCCAAAGACCATTCACGCTGCTTGGCAATTGCCTTTGCTTTGCGATAAAGTTCGTCGGGAAGCTGGATTTGCGTTTTAATCATGATGGTAATATGCCACATGTGGCAATAATAACAACTTCATATGCAGGCAAACCACAACCTCCTGTTGACTCTAAGAAATGATACCGCTGTTTTCGTGTACATTATTTTTTTCGGACGTTCAACGTTTGGCGTCTCCCTGCCTAGAGGACATCACGAGATTGTCATTGCCTTTAATAATGCCAAGGTCTGGGTCGTCTTCCTGTCCTTTGGTATTCTGGAAAAAGTTCGCAACGGAAAAAATATCTATCATAGCCAAATGTTCTCCGCCTAAGTTGAACATGACTGACAAAGCAACAGGTGAGATATGAAAAGATAGGGATCCGTCATTGTCCTCTGCCCTGAACAGATGTGGGAGTATAAAAAGTTGCATGCGGCTGTCTGGCCGGAGGTCCTTGAAATAATCCGCAAATGTCACTTCAGGAACTATTCGATTTACCTGAGGGTTCTCGAAGACGGTCAGCATTATCTTTTCAGCTATTTCGAGTACACGGGAAATGATTTCGCCGCTGATGCCTCAAAAATGGCAGCTGATCCCATCACCCAACAGTGGTGGTCAGTCTGCAAACCCTGCCAAAAACCGCTAAATAATCGCGCGCCCGACGAATGGCGGGCTGACATGGAAGAAGTTTTCCACTGCGATTAACCTGAAGAATTTCTTTTCCTACTTTCAGAAGCAGGAGCTACGAATGGGGGCCTAGTGTAGGTCGTCATAAATCGAGTAACTTATATGGAACCAGTTAAAAAGTTTGACGGTCTACATTTGGGGTAGCTCGGCAACTCTAATATTGGGGTGGAATCCCTCTGGTATTCGTCGCGAGAATTCGCGGGCATCTTATTCATTCAAATTGAGACGCAACCCCTTTGGGGTTGAGCGGTTTTACCG
>JAWXCD010000100.1:0-13470 GCA_034440535.1 Verrucomicrobiota bacterium
AATGGCGGTTGAAACCCCACCCGCCCAACCCATGGCCATCGGAACAGCCATTAAATCAGAGCGGAACAACCACCAAGGGCTACGGTTTTCTTTAAGGTCTTCTTTAGGCCATAAGGCAGGGGGCCCACCCGGGAATTGCTGGGCGTTATCTTTGTAAAAGAGGGCAGGGATCAGCCACCGAGTCGGGGAGTTTTGATCGGCCAAAGGCAGACGCCATTTGGCATTAAATGCCACGGGATTTTTGGTGAGGTTGGCGATTTTTAATGTGACAGTGATATGTGGCGTCACTTGTCCCTTTTTACTTTTTATCGATGCACTGACGCTTAGTTGTTTGGTTTTGCCAACGAGCGTCGTCCCTGCCTTCTTAAATTTCACTGTCTTGCTGGCTTCATCTTTGATTGCGAGTTCCAGCCAATCTGGGGTTGAGAATAAATGGGCGCGGGAGTCCGCAAATAAAGATAGGCCTCGTGGTGACAAAGAAAGTTCCGGTTTCATAAGTGTTCCTTCTTATAGGGAATGTTGCGAGATCGGCAAGAAGTGAGATTTAGTCCGGTTAATTGTACGATACGACCCGCAACCCTGATGTTCGAAATGCCCAAAGGGGCATTGTCACAAAGTCTAGGGTTGGCATCGGATGCAGACCCTGAGAAAATGGTATTTTATTTTTCATCAACCCCGTCGGGGTTGCGGCATGGTTTAGCGAGGACCTTGTCCGCAACACCGTTGGGGTTGATGGAGGCTCGTGTGTGTCGATGACATAAACGGAAATGGCTGGCACCCCTGCTGGGGTGCGACTCGTGTGAATTCGGTGATCCGGTGGTGTCACTTCGCTCAACCACCGGCTACAGGCTTTCATGCCTCCGGCATGTGAAACACGGGAACTCCGTGTTTCCTTTTGTGGATGTGTCCACTTTTCAAGGATGTATTCGGGATGAAGATATTGGCGGCATCCAAGGTCCGAATCATGCCTCCGGCATGTGAAAACATGGAAACACCGTGATTGCGATTCGTCCGTGCGTCCGCGTTTTATGGACGTGTCCGGGACGAAGAACATGGCGGCATTCAAGACCGCATTCGTACAAGCCCGAAACTTCCCAAATTGTATCCCAAAGGAGCGATTATTTATCCCAGCGTGTACGTCCGACTCATTGAAGCTGGAGGCTTCTCAGCCTGTAGCCGGTGGTTGAGCAAGGTACGAGCGACACCACCGGACCTCGGCCCCAAGACGAACGCATCCCGGAGGGATGCCAGCGACGTCATGCCTCCGGCATATAAAACACGGAAACACCGTATCCGCATTTCATTGGTGAAACTGACCGCAACCCGGTTGGGGGTGATTCCGTTTTGCGACCATTACCTAGGGTGGCTCACTGCCCGCCGTCTTCTTTTTGTTCCTCAATCGGAGGCATGTCAATTTTGATGACCTGGAGGGGGATATGTGCGATCGGGTCTTCGTCCATGTAGAGGTCGATGGAATAAAGTGAAGGTTTGTCGAGAACGAGACCTTGCATGTTGAGAATAAAGTTGCGGGTTAAAAAATAGGTGTTCTCTGGGATCTCAAGAATGGGGAGATCAAACCGAGGAGGTTCACCTTTCAACAGCGTTTTTCCGTCGGAATCAATAATGCTGACCCGGAACTTGCGCAGGCCTACGTCGGTTTCACGAAAAAGGAACCTGAAAGCCAACGCGCACTGAGCCCAGACACAGGGGAAAGTGGTCGAACCGATTGTGTCAAAGGTTCCGAGTATGCATAACTTGCCATTATAATCCGAAGCGGAGTCACATAGAACGGCAGTAAGAACTTCCATGCGTCACTCATACGGAGATTTGTTGGAAGCGACAACCGTTTTTTCAGGTGAAGAGGAGCGTTATTTTTTTGGTTTTTTAAAACCTTTAAGGAAAAGTCGGGCTTCTTCTGCCGTGATATTCGGAACAGCTAGAGCTCCGGATTTGTTAATTTCAACGATTGTTTCTGACGCTACAACTCGGTTATTGACTAAAATAACTACCGTTTCGCCCTTACGCGCAGTGGTCATGGATTGAAGGGCCAGTGTTCCATGCATCCCAAACTTGACCTTGGCCTCAGGACCAAACGGCCCTTGGTAAATGTGCACGAAATCGATATCTTTTTCAGAAAGTTCAGGGTACCGGTTAATTTTCATGGGCCTGGATGTTCCCGTTTCCAGGGTAATTGTTTTGGGCTCGACGGGGCTTGCTTGAAGGTGAACCCGCAAGGTGATCGGCGGTTTGCCAGCGATAGCGGGCGAAAGCAGAAAAACAAAGATGACAACTATTGCGGAAAAGGCTTGTTTCATATCGAATCTTATTTTGAATATGTATGGCATCAAACCTATCATATATACCGTGAAACACCTCAATACTTTTATTTTTACCCTTCTCCTTTCCATCGTATTCGTTCAGGGCGCTGACTACATGCCCAGCAAAGAGCAAGGGAAACCTCGTGAAAAAGACACCGAAAAAAACTCTGGCGGAGGGTTCCTCGATGGAATTCTCGGCGGCGGTGGTACGGAAGAAAGTCGTCAGAAAAAGCTCGATAAGATTAACAAGATCGTCATAGACGATTTTGAAATTGCAGTGAGGCTGGAGCCTTCCACGATCTCCACAAAAGCTGAATCGGCCGTGACTCAGGTTTATCTCACGGTTTTTAACAAATCAAAATACGTTCGCACTTTTAATTTTAACAATGCGCAGAAGTACGATTTCCTGATATTGGACAAAAACGGAAAGGAACTTTACCGCTGGTCTTCCGAGCAGGCTTTTTCCGAAGCCTTAGTCTCTACAATTGTGAATCCCAAGGAAAAAATACAATACACCGAGAAGCTTCCCCTGACATTCGGCGACACTAAATTAGGTTCAGGCGAGTATACCGTTGTCGGGCTGGTTAAAGGTTATAGCGACTTCAAACAAAGCACTGTATTAAAAATTCAATAGTCTGGCCGGGCAGGAACACTCAGGAAATAAGGGGATAGTTTAATTCTTATTCAGAATTTTCCGAACATCGTCAACGGAAAGAGTTTCGCCCACAGTAACTTGAGATTGTTTAATGCGATCGGCCTCGGGTCCTTTATATTCCTTGTGGCTTTTCACATAATTCTTTTTCCCGTCTTGTAACGTTGATGAGGCCTCTACCGCTTCCATGCGCTGAAACCGGGAATCGGAAAGTTTAACCTTGGACTCGCCGAGATACCCTTCTTTGCTTGCGTAAGGGGCGGATTTATTATCACTATAATCTTGAGTGGTAAATTTTTTATCCACTCGCGCGCTTGTTGTGCCGTGGTACGTTTTAATGTGAGCAGAAGGTGTGTCGTACGATTTCGCTTTGAATGACTTGCTCGAAAAGGATTGGGTATCGTATTTTTTGCCTGATTCCCGCGAGGCCTTTGAACGGTCCGCACGTTTTGTGGCGCTGCTGAGGGGTTCCGCGCAAGCGAAAGGACTTACCCACCAAGCGACAATAAAAAGCAGCAGGAAAGCTTGAACCATGGGAAAACTATAGTCTCTTTTACTTAGGAAGTCGCTGATTAAAATGGAGGCGACCCGGAGTGGCCCTCTTTTTATTTGGTTTTCAACGGGGCGGTATCACTTAAGGTGACCTCTTTATGAGCAAACCAATTACACTCGGACACAGCCCCGACCCCGATGACGCTTTTATGTTTTATGCGCTCGCTGCGGGGAAGATTGATTCACTTGGGTACGACTTTGAACATGTCCTCCAGGATATTCAGACTTTAAATGAACGTGCTACCCGTGGTGAGTTGGATATTACCGCCGTTTCAATTCACGCCTACGCTTACGTCCTCGACCAATACGCGCTTCTTCCGTCAGGTGCGAGCATGGGCGACAACTATGGCCCCATGCTTGTCACTCGTGATCCCATCTCCGCGATGTCCGATGACCAAGCGCGCACTTATTTAAAAGGCAAAAAAATTGCCATTCCCGGTACACTAACCTCTGCGTTTTTGGCGCTTCAGTTGTTCATGGGATCGCCTTTGAAAAAAGAAGCGAGCGCGGATCTTCCTCACTTTGTGGTTGTTCCTTTTGACCAGATATTTGACGCACTGCGTGAAGGCAAGGCGGATGTGGGATTGATCATTCACGAAGGTCAGTTGACTTATGGAGCTGAAGGATTCCATCTGCTGACCGACCTTGGAAAATGGTGGTTCCGTGACACTGCCGGGTTGCCATTGCCTCTAGGCGGTAACGTCATTCACAAACGGTTTCCTGTGGACGAACGAAGAACACTTTCTCGGTTGATGACAGAAAGCATTCAATACTCGTTAGGGAATCGTGCTCCCGCAGTTGAGCATTCCTTGAAATATGGACGTGGCCTTGATACCACCTTGGCAGACAAATTTGTCGGCATGTACGTCAACGAATTGACCGTCGACTACGGAGATCGAGGTCGGGCTGCAATCCGGGAGTTCCTTGGACGCGCCCATAAAATGGGACTCATCCCTGCGCCAGTGGCTCTTGAGTTTGTTGATTAAACAAAAGGAGCGCGCATGCAATCCCGCCACTACGCCCTCTTTGCAAATGTCGCCGGAACATTTTTTTTTAGTGCACTGGCCCTGCACGCAGCAAATATCGGGTATGGAAACTTGCAGAAATATCCGCTCACGAATCAGACTTTTCTATACTGGCTCGTGACCGTGCTTAACCTATGTTTTTTGGGGTTTATCGCAGTCCTTTTTTTTGTCAGAAGCCGACCTGTACCCCAGGAAACCAATTGGGGCGCGACGATAATGGCTTATGTGGGGTCTTTCATCCCCTTTGTGATGATCAATTCGGTTCCATCTCCTTTTGGGAGTCAACGCATCTATGTATCGAGTTTATTACTGGCCGTGGGGTTTGCAGGTCAAATGTGGGCGGTGCTCAAATTAGGAAAATCGTTCTCCATTGTGCCAGCAGCCCGAAAATTGGTTGTCAGTGGGGTCTATAAAAGATGGCGGCATCCTTTGTATTTTTTTGAGATGATGTCCTTCGGAGGCACCTGCATCTATTTCGGAAATGCCCAAGCGGCATTGATCTGGTCGTGTTTTGTGATTGTGCAAATGATCCGCGCGGGCAAAGAAGAAGAAGTGTTGGGGCGTGTTTTTCCTGAATATGCGACGTATAAAGCTCAGTCAGGGGGGATTTTTCCTAGGATTTGGAAGTAAATATCTCACTGATAAAACACTTGTTGAGAGGCCTCTGCTCATTTAATGTGTCCTTCCCAAATTGAATATATGACCCTTGAACAGCAGTTGCACGAAATGGGCGTTAATGCCCGCAAAGCCTCCCGGGCCTTGGCACGATTTTCTACTAAGCAAAAAAACAGTTTCCTACTCGGGATGGCCGATGGTTTGGAAAAGGCAATCCCTGTCGTCCTTGAGGCGAACGCCAAAGACATGGACGGCGGAAAAAATACGGGTCTCAGCAACGCATTGCTTGATCGACTCATGCTCGATACCAAACGCCTTACCGGTGTCGTAAAAGCGATTCGCACGGTCGCCGCTTTTCGGGATCCAGTTGGACGAATCTTGACGACGACCGTACGTCCAAACGGGTTAACCATTGAGAAGATCGCAGTGCCCATTGGTGTTGTCGCAATCATCTATGAATCACGACCCAACGTGACTGCCGATGCGGCTTCGCTATGTTTAAAGGCCGGTAATGCCTCCATTTTGCGCGGAGGAAAAGAAGCTATCCATTCAAACTTAGCAATCGCCCAAGCATTGATGGAGGGCGGGAAAGCGGCAGGGTTACCCGATTCCGCAATTCAAGTCATTCCAATGATTGACCGTGAGGCGATTAGGATTCTCACACGGATGGATAAGTACATCGACATGATTGTTCCCCGAGGTGGCCACAACTTAATCGAAGCTGTCCTAGAGGGAGCGCGGGTGCCGATCATCAAACATGCCGCAGGAATCTGCCATGTTTATGTGGATAAGAAGGCTGATTTGGGCGTGGCTGAAAAAATTGCCATAAACTCTAAATGTCAGCGACCTGGTGTGTGTAATGCCATGGAAACGCTATTGGTGCATAAGGATGTGGCAGAAAGTTTTTTACCAAAACTGGGCGAAGCGTTAGTACAACGTAAGGTAGAAATGCGAGGTGATGCAGAAACGTGTCGCCTGATTTCATCAGCTAAAGAAGTCACCGAACAAGATTGGCGGACAGAGTACCTCGATTTTATTTTATCCATTCGCGTCGTTGAAAGTTTGGACGAGGCGATCCAACACATTGAAGAGTACGGCTCGCACCATTCCGATTGTATCGTGACCAAAGATAAAATCGCGTCCGACCGGTTTCTTCGCGAGGTCGATTCCGCGGTCGTTTACGTCAACGCCTCCACGCGTTTTACAGATGGCGGCGAGTTTGGGATGGGTGCAGAAATAGGGATCAGCACTGACAAACTCCACGCGCGCGGCCCGATGGGCTTGGACGAACTGACTACATTTAAATATGTGGTGCACGGTGATGGTCAAATTCGGGAGTAAAGAACGCACAGGTGCGTCATTCATTGCCGGTACATTTTTGGACATCCAAAGACCTAAATTTGGTGTCGTATTTGAACTTGGGATATTTTAGTATTTGAACAGCGAACCTCATTTGATTATGAAAAAATTCTTTATCCTCATTGTTTTTGCTGTGGCAGGTTATTACGGGTGGCAGTTGATGAATAAAAAGGTGGACCTTGATAAAGCGACACAAGGTCAGCAAAAGGAAATGGATGCCGAAATTCAGCAGGGTTTATCACGGGCCAATGTGCCGCAATCGGGTCAGAGTGAATCTCGACCTGTCGCTTTGCCTGCCGGTCGGACCGCAGAACGGATCCAAGATATTCAAGGGGCCGCCAATTCGCGCGAGGGAGCAGAACCTAAACAATAGAACTCATTGTGTCTATTTTAGGTTGGGACATAGGCGGAACTAAAAGCGCCATTGTTGTTGGAGACGCCTCGGGGGGCATTCATTTTAAACATTCCTGCAGAGTCTCTTCTCATGCGCCAGCTGGGGAAATGATTGATGAGTTTATTTCTGTGGGAAGTGAACTTGCCCAAAAATTTTCTTTTGAATTATTGGGAGTAAGTGTGGGTGGCCCTCTTAATTCCATAACAGGCGAGGTGCTTACCCCACCGCACTTGCCGGGTTGGAAAAATGTTCCATTAAAAAAACGGTTGGAAGAGGCATTAGCACTTCCCGTTTCAGTTCAGCACGATGCCGCAGCGTGTTTGTATGCGGAACATCTGTGGGGGGCGGCTAAAAATTGTTCGGACGCGATTTACCTCACGCTTGGTACGGGTTGTGGAGCAGGGGTTATGGTTAGGAACAAGATTCTCGTGGGGCCCCGCGGGGAAAGTCCAGAGGTGGGACACATTCGATTGGCGGACGATGGCCCTGAGGCGTTCGGTAAAGCGGGTTGCGTAGAATCATTTTGTAGTGGGAGCGGGATTATTAAGTTTGCACGCTGGAAGTTTCCTCAGAAATTTTCGGAGATTCAAAACCTTAAAGAATTGGTCGAACGATTGCCTTACGATAGGGATGCGGTCGCAGTCATCGACTTGAGTGCCAAAAAAACAGGACAGTTATGCGCGTTGCTCGCGGATTTATTTTCACCGCAGGTCATTCTTCTGGGGTCACTTTCGTGGTACCTCGGTGAGGTTTATGTACAGAAGGTCATCAACGCATTTCAATTGGAAGTTTTACCCGGGCGCGTCGATAAAGTGCGCATTCTTAGGTCGGGTCTCGAAAGTCAGCTCCAAGATTTATCTGCCATTGCGGCGGCCCTTATGAGAACCCATGGTCGTTAAATGTGAGATGGCCTTTTTGCAGTTTTGACCATCAAATGAATCCACGGAGCAAACCCATTCTCAGTTGAAAGGTGTGAGCAATACTGCGGGCCGCATTTTTCATTTGTTCAGCTATCGGTCCAATAAAACGAGCGTCGACGGTCTCGCAGAATATCATCACCCACCGTTCGAAATGTTCTTTGGTTACGTCCAGGTCCAAATGCTTTTGTAACGGAGCGCCATGATACGCGTTTGACCTAAAGATCATGGTGTCCCAGAAATTGATGAGGAGAGGCAAGTGCTCGTCCCAGTTCACTTTCGATTGAGCAAACACGGGGCCTAACAAATCGTCCGCCCTGACTTTTTCGTAGAAAGCGAAAACGATGGTTTGTATGTCCTGCCGGTCGAGGAGGTCGGGAAGTGTGTCTGAATTGTTTATAATTTAGCCACCGGCAAATGTTGCGAGGTGTCACCCGATTTCGTCAAAATTTCTTCGATGTCCGCAATGTTCCGCTCAATGGCCTTCAGGTAAATATTGTCGTTTGAACCGAAGGGGAAGTTGGAATAGGTGTGCACGTTTCCTAATTGATTTTCGATGGTGGGAAGCACGTAATTTTTATAAAACCAAGGGGTCTTGGAGAGGAGTTCCGAGTAAGTCGAATAAGTGCCCCATGTCCACTTTTCAGGTTCGGCTGCTTGCGCCTCGCGGAATTCCTGGTAAAGCGCGGGCAACTTGCCTAAGTACCGCGGGTCAGCCATTTGCCCGAGTAAGTCTCCAGCCCCAATGCAGTACCCAAACCAACGGTCGGCATCGTTCACAAAATGTATTTCTTTCGTGTTTAACTGAAGGCCGGTGCATAGGATCATGTTTCGCGACATCGCTATTTCCTGTGACCCAAACCCAAGCGAAGTAAGCACCCGTTCAGCGAAGCGGCAACTGCGCTCTACATGGTCCGCTGTATACTTGGCGCCGGTCCCTTCTTGATCGTGGGTTTCTTTCAAGTACCCAGTATCGTGCATGAGTATAGAGAGCACAACTATTTCAAAAGCTTCAGCGGGGAAGATGTGTTTGGCAGGATGATTCCGATGCAGGCCTTGAGCGAAAGTAATGGTAGCAACCGCACCCCTCAAGGTGTGTTCAAAATCATGAAAAATGAGGTCGATGGGTTGGTATTCGGGGACTTTGCCTTGGAAATAACGTTCGATAAGATTGAACCCTTGTTCGATATGTTTTGGAGTTTTCTCAGGGTACAAATCCCTAAACACATCGAGAGCATATGATAATACGTCGGGGGTCCGACAGATATCTAGAGGGATGGGCATGGGATTCTATACCGATAACTGTAAAAAAGATCAATCGTCAAAAAGGCTTACTATATTTCGCTGTCTTTAACACCAACTATACAGTTAAGCGACGTGAGCGGAGGTGGTTTCGAGTGATTCCATGAAGTCGCGCATGCGTTTCATGGCAATTTCTATTTGATCGATATTGGTTGCGTAAGAGCAACGCACATACCCTTCTCCACAACTACCGAACGCTGTACCCGGAACCACCGCAACCCGTTGTTGTTCAAGCAAGCGCACGGCAAAATCCTTCGAAGCCAACCCTAAATGTGTCACGCTTGGGAAAACGTAAAACGCCCCGCGCGGAGAGTGACAGGGCATGCCCATTTCGTTCAAACTATTCACAATAAAATTACGTCGGAACATATATTGTTCCCTCATGTGTGCGACGTCACTTTCGCCATGCATCAAAGCTTCAATGGCGGCCTCTTGGCTTAAAATCGGAGCGCATAACATAGAGTACTGGTGAACCCGCATCATGGCCTCAACAAGCGGTGCTGGTGCGCAGGCGTACCCAATGCGAAACCCAGTCATCGCGAAGGCTTTCGAGAATCCGTGCAAGAAAATGCAACGATCCTTCATCCCGGGGAGTGAGGCAATTGACACATGCGACCCTTCGTAGGTCAGTTCAGAATAAATTTCATCCGTCAGCACCGTCAGATCATGTTTCTGAGCCAGTTGCGCGATCTTTTGAAGCTCCTGAATTTCCATGGTGGCACCGGTCGGATTAGTCGGGAAGTTCAGGATCAAAACTTTTGAACGAGGGGTTATGACCTTTTCAATATCAGCAGCCGACACCTTCCACTGATTAGCCCCTGTGGTAACAACCGGAACGGGAACCCCATGTGCCAACACAATGCTGGGACTGTAAG
The DNA here is from genome assembly GCA_034440535.1 of Verrucomicrobiota bacterium. Lineage (GTDB taxonomy): Bacteria > Verrucomicrobiota > Verrucomicrobiia > JAWXBN01 > JAWXCD01 > JAWXCD01. The sequence continues at coordinate 10,010 of JAWXCD010000100.1, forward strand.
AGACGTAACAGGGTTCGTGATAAATCACTTCATCGCCCGGATCCAATAGCGCCCGCAGAGCAAGGTCCATAGCCTCGGATACACCCACGGTCACAATGACTTCGTTCTCTGGCTTGTAGGACACATCAAAATGTCTATCGACATATTTTACAATTTCTTGCCGCAATCGAAGTAAACCCAAGTTTGAAGTGTAACTGGTTTTCCCTTTTTCGAGTGCCCATATGGCCGCCTCTCTGATATGCCAAGGGGTCACGAAATCGGGTTCGCCTATCCCTAAAGAAATGACGTTCGTCATCGATGATACAATTTCAAAGAAATCCCGGATTCCAGATCGAGGGATATTCTGAACATGCTTGGCTACAGGGTTGGTTTTCATGTTAAATAAGTCGCCTTAAGGTCCGAATTAAGCATCTGCCGTTCCAACTCACAGAAGCTAAATTGGGTGGTTATCCTACGGGAACCACTGACAAGGGAAAGGATAAAAGGGAAAAGCAATGGGACGAATAGGGCGAGCAAGGACCAAGAACGACCCTGGCTTGACCAAACAATCTTGTCTGGGTTTCGTAGTTTTTCGTTTTCTGACCTTTTCTAAAATCTGCGTGAATCTGTGATCATCTGCGGTTCCGAAGTGCTTCGCCCCGCGTTTCAGTGTTCTTATTTCCCCCTGTTGTATCTTTTGCGCTTTTTCGCGGCTACGGTCCTTTCACTGACTAGTCCGTGCGGACTTTAGCAAAGGAGCTACGGACGATTCACGTTTGTCGGGATTGAGAGTTCTTGCCCCGGTTGGATCTTGTCGGTGTCGAGGCCATTGGCGGCTTTAATATCCTCGATGGAGACTTTAAATTGGTTGGCAATTTTCCAAAGTGAATCACCTTTCTGAACCTTGTAAGAACCGGTCGGGCTTAACTGAGCCTGTGCGGTGGTGGATGCACTGGTTGTTGGAGTTTGTTTTGCTGGGGACTTTTTGGATTCCCTTACTGTTGTCGCTATGGGGGCGGATTCATCAGGAAGCGGAACAGCATCCGATGGTTTTGCGCCCGAAGGATCAGACAGGGATGAAGAAGTTTCGGTATTGGTTTTTTTTGGTGTGGACTCACAAGCCGACAGCAAAACAAGGGCAACACAGCACGTAGCGACAGGAACGAATTTCATCCATTTGAAATACCCATTACAGGGCGAATAACCAGCACTATTTATTTCCAGACTTGCGCATCTCGGAGTGATTTTAGAGCCGACCCCTCCCAATCTCGATTCGCCGCCGGACTTGCGGGGGAAGGATGAATAATTTTGATAATCCTTCTTTCGGGTGCCACACGCTTGAAACAAGTTTCGGCGAATCCACCGACTCCGACCAGCGTATCAGGATTTAAAATAGAAATGACGGACTGAAGATGAGCGTCGCATAGGGCAAAAAGATTTTTCGCAGATGAGCTTGGAAGTTTGTCAGGCGTGAGATTAGCGCCCGTTTCGTTCATAAAAATAAGCGGACAATAGTTCACTACAAAATGATCCTGAAAAAAGGCGGACGCGGTTTCATATCGTTTTTGGAATAACCCCCACAACCGCCGCCCGCTCACTTCTGATTTTTGGCAAGCGAATCCTTGGATCGGCCTCTTCGGATGTTCCAAGCCGGGCTTGTTAATGGTTACATTGATCTGCATCCAATCACGAACAGCTTGAATTTCGCCGAACGGAACACCCGTTTGCGCCATGCCCCACGGACCGGGGTTCATTCCGAGAAACAGGACTTTCTTGGGTGCGATCCCGAACCGTTGAAGGTACTGCTCATGGCCAGCCCAAGCATAGTCGAGCGGGTTATAAACACAGTGCACAGGATTCTCGAATTTTAACTTGTCCACATCGTCCCGAAGTTTGCCTGCAGCAAAGAGTAGGTCGGAATTCATTGGGACAAATTAATGAGCAGGAATCAGGGGGCTCTTGGCTAAAAGTGCGTCAAAGATGAGGTCAGGGTCGTACGGATCGACCAGAGGTAGGGCGAGTGTCTTATTAAAGTGTGATGCCATATAAGCCCCATTGATACCTTCAACCGCTTTGAGGCCGTCCATGCCTGTGTTGTATTCGGGAGGTTTATTTTCAAGGATACTGGTGCAGAAATACCGGAGGGAGTTTAGGTACATCCAATCGCTTTCGATCGCGTCATCGATGCTACAAAAATAACCTTCAGGAAGGCGCGTGGCTTGGCCCATGACATATTTGTGAACGACAAAAGGTTCGAGCGATGTAAAACTCCATTTATTAATGCATTCCAATGTGAGGGTGGCCTTGCTGCCTTCAATCGTGTAACACTCGCGCAATGGCCGGTGGGTCATACGTGAATTTGCATGTGTGCTGATCGCGCCGGATTTGTGGCGGTACACGGCTTGGGTAAAGTCTTCCACCTCCCGACCTTGCATTAACAACCTGACTTCAGCGGAAACAGACTCGAGTTCCCCAAGCCACCAGCGGCAAAGATCAATAGTGTGGCTGCCGTGATCAAAAAAAAGGCCGCCTAAGTTTTGCCGTTTATCGCGCCAGCCGCCTAAATGATACTGGGGCCAGCTCCACTCGACTTTGACTTCAAAAACCTTTCCAAGTTCGCCTGAGTCAATTTGTTGTTTCACATATTTAAGAGCGGGATTAAATCGTTTCATGAATGCGACCATGAGAAGTCGATCATGCGTCTTCGAAGAGTCAATCATCTGCTGGCATTCCGCAACAGATCTGGCCATAGGCTTTTCGCAAAGGACATGTTTGCCGGCTTCGAACGCGGCTTTTGCCTGAGGCAAGTGCAACCAAGGAGGTGAAACAAGAACCACCGCATCGACATCCTTTTGGGCAAGGGCTTCCTCGAAATGGGCATACGCAGTTCCGCCGAACTTTGAAGCTGCCGATTCGGCCCGTGTTTTATCGGGGTCTACCCAGGCGACAGGGCGCGCTTCCTTCAAACGGGTAAAAGCAGGGCCGTACATCATTTGACTGGCTCCGGCACCAATAATTGCAAGACCTAAAGGTTTCATGCTCAAAAGTGTAAACAGAATTTCGTGCAATTGATAAAGACAATTTGGATCCGTGGATCAGCCGATGGAAAGTATCGGACAACACGGAACCCTGACTTTGCGATACAACCCCGTCCGTGTACCGCTATGGTCTTAGTGAGATTTGATCGAATGAGACCCAACGGTGCCCCGTCGCGAAGGGACAGACAAACTGCAGCGAGCCAATCGGACGTGATGGATCTGCGTCATGACCAGGGGAAATAGTTTGTCCGTCCCTTTATTAAGGGACTATTCGCGAAGGGACAGACAAACTATTGTTGACAAATCAAACTTTCGCTGCTTACATCATACGTATATATGAGAGGCGCGCGTATTAAGGGTGGTGGAGACAGTTATTATCACTGTATTTCAAGGGTTATTGACCGGAAATTTGCGCTAAAGCGACAGGAGAAGGACCGGCTGGTA
>JAWXCD010000101.1:0-53943 GCA_034440535.1 Verrucomicrobiota bacterium
ATATGCAACAAAAAGTCGGTCAACGCAACGGCTGCCATCAATGACCGTGACCATGTGGGTTGAGACACATCCCCGTTTGGAGTTGTGCTCATTTCCCGCTTATAACTCCGGGTAGATCGACTACGAGAACCTCTGGCGGAAATCGGCCCGCACGAGCCAAAACACAGTCGGCCCCATGACAACCTTTTGTTGCATATGCAACAAGAATTAGGTGAATGAATCTGTAGCCATGAGCCGAAATGAGGTTTTCGGTTTCTTGGGGGACGTTGACATCTCGACACCCTTTTTACGGGTAGAAAGCGCAAAATAATTGCGGGGAGGGAGGAGCTCAAAGGATAGGGACATAAAAAAACCCGCCTTCTTTTGGAAGACGGGTTAAGAAATGAATTCTAATTCTTAGAATATCCAGCGAAGACCACCACGGCCCATAGCGTAGTCATTCAAATTGTCGACAACCACATAACGTCCGTCACCGAAGACAGACCAATTATGGTTGAAACGCCATTCGAGACCGCCACCACCGTGTCCGGAAGCTTCAGGGCCACCGGCAAACACTGCGCCGCCGCCACCGAATATATAGGGAGCGAGAGCTTGTCCGAGGAATTCCATCGGATAACGAGCAATCAAACTTGCGTTAGCATTGCCAGCTACGTCGTCGTTGTTTTCCCAAATGTCCCCTTCAATACCTACACCGAAGTGACGGGTAAAGAAATGATTCATTCCAATACCGCCACCGAAACCGTCACGGATCACTCCGCGATCAATGGCGCCGACATACAAGCCGAATACGTCAAATGATGTTTCGTTGTCACGGAACAATGATGTTTCAGTTTCAACACGTTCTTCAATGACTGGTGTACGAAGGTCTTTCATATTGTCACCGGCAATTGCGACGTTTCCTAACGCCATCGCAGCCACTAATCCTAATACTACTTTATTCATATACTAATTAATCTCCTATTGTTTGGTTTATTTCTAAGCGTTATAATGGGAGAATCATCTCCTTCCCGCAAGGGTTTTGTTGCGATTCTTTAATGCATAAGTCATTGTTAATAAGGCATTTTGCAATGATTTCACCGAAATAATTGCAACATGCAATGATCGGGTTGGAAAGTGGGCAAATTGCACGAAATTTACTATTCTTAAGTTCCGAAGGTTACTTTTGAAATGAACCAGAGGCGCAATTGACCTTTTAACTGAAATGGGTGTACTAATAGGTTTCGCATCAAATTATGAAACGTTCAGAAATCAATACCGTCATCGGGCAAGCTGCCGCCTTCTTTAAAACAAATGGTTGGACATTACCACCAGAGGCCCGATGGGATGTCACAGATTTCGGACTGCAAGATTTAAATCGGTACGGATTAGTTCTCATTAATCTGGCCGAAGAAATCGAGTATTGTGAAAAGCTCATGTACGCCCGGAAAAACATGACCACCCCCGCCCATTGTCATGCCAAGAAAAAGGAAGACATTATCGCACGGGCAGGAACGCTGATTGTTCAACTTTGGAAAGGCAAACCCTCGAACGACAACACTCAATCATTTACGGTTAACATCTGTGGCAAACCTACTCAAGTCGTGTCGGGAGAAAAAGTAACCCTAAACGCTGGTGAGCGTGTCACTTTGGTTCCCGGGATTTACCATGAATTCTGGCCCGAAACTGATGAATGCATTATCGGTGAAGTTTCAACAGCCAACGATGACCTCAACGACAATTTTTTTATCAACCCTGACGTAGGGAGATTCCCTGGAATCGAGGAAGACGAACCGGCCTTGATTAAACTCCTCAGCGACAAATAAACTAGGCACCTCCCATGAAACGCAAAGGCATTGCTATCGGTGGAAACTGGCTCATTGATTACGTTAAACTCATCGATGTTTATCCCTCCCAGGATACTTTGGCCAACATATCCTCCCAGTCCCATGGGAATGGTGGATGTGCTTATACAACCCTTAAAGACCTAGCGAAACTCGGCGCACCGTTTCCCTTATTCGGGCTGGGTCTCATCGGCAAAGACCCCGCCGGCCAGCAGATTTTGGATGATTGCAAGAAATTGAAAATCAATACAGGCCAACTGCGTCAAACTGATAAAGCCCCTACATCGTACACAGACGTCATGACGGTGACCTCGACGGGGCGTCGCACCTTTTTCCATAATCGCGGCGCCAACGCACGCTGGGCGCCAAAAGACGTCGATCTCAAAAAAATCCCAGCAAAAATTTTCCACCTCGGTTACTTACTTTTATTGGATCAATTTGATCAAACCGATCCTCAGTACGGATCGGTCGCGGCGCGGTTCCTTGCCTCGGTGCAGAAAGCGGGTTTGAAAACCTCGATCGACGCCGTGAGCGAAGACAGCAACCGGTTTCCTACATTCGTAAAACCCGCCTTAAAATTTGTAGATTATTGTATTCTCAATGAAATTGAGGCCGGACGCACCACGGGCCATAAAATTCGGACCTTGGACCAGAAGATTGATATCCAAGCGCTCAAGGATTCTACCGAGCAACTCCTGAGTTCGGGAGTCAGTGAGCTCGTTGTGATTCACTTTCCCGAAGGTGCTTATGCCATGACTAAGAAAGGTGAAACCCTCTTTCAACCGTCACTTAAAGTTCCCGGTGAATTCATCAAAGGGACTGTTGGCGCAGGTGACGCATTTGCGGCGGGCGTATTGTACGGGCTGCACGAAGGAGCGCCCTTGAAGAAGACGCTTGAATTTGGTGTCTGCACAGCCGCAGTTTCCTTAGCCCATCCGACTGCCTCTCATTCGATCATCAAACTTCCTGGAGCTTTGAAGCTCGCCAAGAAATTTGGATACCGAGGCAGTCTGCTTTAACCAATCTTAGCTTGTTAAAATCTTGAGATAAATGCTTTTAACCGTGTCAATACACGGTCTTTTCCGAGCACTTGAAGCATATGATACAAGCTTGGGCCTACAGATTTGCCTGACACTGAAACGCGGCAGGGATGAACGTAATCCTTGGTTTTTAACCCATTCTCACTTGCGGCCTCCTTAAGTCCTGCCTCCAAACTTTCTGCGGTCCATACGGGCAAGGCCTCGTATTTTGCAGTCAATTCTTCGAGACGACTTTTTGCGTTGGGCGCCGTGAGTGTTTTATTGAGTGCTTCAGGATCAAACACCAAATCGTCCTTAAAGAAATAGCTGGTCCATGCCGGTAAGTCCGAGAAAAGCTTCACTTTCTCCTGAACAATCGCCAAAACTTCGTGGATATAAGCCTCGGGTGTCGAGTCGGAAACCAGATCCGCTTTCATTAGGAAGGGTTTTCCCATTTCGTAAAACCGTTCCTTGCTCATAGCCATCAGATATCGTCCATTGATCCACTGCAATTTTTCGGCACTAAATCGGGCGTTATGCCGAACGATTCCTGGTAGATCGAACAGGCGGCAGACTTCTTCCATTTCTAGTATTTCACGATCGTCCTTTGGTGACCACCCCAGCAGACACAAATAATTCCTGAGCGCTTCTGGTGCGTATCCATCGTCTATATACGTTTGAAGCGAAGCCCATCGTGCGAATTCGGGACGCTCATCGCGCTTGCTCATTTTGCTCCCGTCGGAGTTCAATATGATCGGGATATGCGCGTAACGAGGGGGTTCGGCCCCAAGCGCTTCAAACAGGGCAAGGTGTTTCGGGGTATTGGACAAATGCTCTTCACCCCGAATGACGTGCGTAATTTTCATTTCCATGTCGTCGATGACATTCACCAAATGAAACACAGGTGACCCGTCAGAACGCACAATGACCAAATCGTTTTCGACTGTATAATCAAACTCCACATCACCGATCACTAAGTCAGGCACGACTATTTTGCGTTTTGGGATTTTAAACTTCACTGCCCCTTCGAAATCGTAGGCGTGACCTGCGTCCTTGAGTTGTTGCACGGCTTTTTTGTAAATGTCCGTGCGTTGACTTTGATAATAAGGACCACAAGGACCGCCGATCTCAGGACCTTCATCCCAGTCGAGGCCCAGCCACTTAAACCCGCGCAAAATTACATCGACCGCTTCTTGGGTATTCCGCGCGGCGTCGGTATCCTCTATGCGCAGGATAAACTTCCCTCCGGTGTGCTTGGCGTACAGCCAGTTAAAAAGAGCTGATCGGGCCCCTCCGATGTGAAGCATGCCTGTGGGGCTTGGAGCAAAACGAACGCGTGTTGACATAACCTGTTAAATCCGTGATTAATATTGGACGCAGAAGGTACCGATAACTTGAAAAACAGGCAAGCTCAGCGAAAATGAAAATCCTTAAACGTTCCAGCCTGTGCCCCTTTTGCCTATTAACTCCATGAATGTTTACCGCCGGGTCGCCCAATATTACAAACCGTTTACAGGACAAATCATTTTTTCCCTGTTTTTTGTGCTCGCCGGCATTGGCATGAACTTGCTCAAACCTTGGCCTCTCAAGTACGTGATTGACCATATCCTCCCCGGCAAGGTCTCTGCGGAATCAGGTTCTGGGGGAAGTTCTTTCCTCACCTTCGATTTTACGACGACTCAAGACGCTCTCGTGTTTGTATGTCTTGCGCTGGTGGCCATCTTCCTATTGTCGGGGGTGTTTAACTTCGTCAGCAACCTTTTGTTGGTGAAAGTCGGTCTCCGGGCTCTCTTAAAAGTCCGCACAGAATTGTACGCGGCTCTCCAGAACCTACCGCTCATGTTTCACGATCAGCGTAGAACGGGTGATTCCACTGTGCGCGTCGCGTACGACTCCCAAGCGGTTCAATCGATTTTTAACAAAGGGTTTACCAATGTGTTCGGATCGCTCATCACGCTTGTCGCCACGTTTATCGTGATGTGGCGGATGAGCGTTTTCTTAACTCTGCTCTCGGTCGCTATTCTGCCCTTGGTTGTGGGAGTCATTTATTATTTTGCAGATCGTATCAGGAAAGAATCCATGGACCTTAATCAGGAAGAAAGCGATGTGTTTTCAACCGCGAGCGAAGGTCTGGGAAATATTCGAGTGACTCATGCGTTTGGCCGGGAGGAGCACGAAGTGAATGCTTTCCAAAAACAAGCCATGGAGAGTCTGCAAGCAAACCTTAAACTCACCTTCACTAATGTGGCGAGTGCTTTGGCCATTAGCACTGTCATGGCCGGGGGCACGGCAGCCATGATTTATTTCGGAGCCCAACAAGTGATCTCCGGCACTATTTCTCTCGGCGACCTCACGGTTTTCCTCGCTTACCTTTCAATGTTGTACCAACCCCTCGAAGCTCTTAGCTACACCGCTTGGGCGTTGGAAGGGGCCGCTTCGGGTGCCCAACGATGCTTCGAAGTGCTGGATCAAACTGACGAAACAAAAGATCGCCCCAACGCTGTCGCACTGACTTCCACAACGGGTGCGATTGAATTTAAAAATATTTCGTTCGCTTATGCCAAAGGAACGCCGGTCCTCAAAAACATTTCTTTCAAAATCCCCCCCGGGAAAATTATCGCTCTGGTCGGAGGCACCGGATCCGGCAAAACAACTATTCTATCTCTCATCCCTCGCTTCTATGATCCAGCTGATGGGGGTATCTTCATCGATAACACGGACATCCGTGACCTCCAAAAGAAATCGCTTCGGGCGCAAATTAGCATCGTGTTGCAGGACACCATTCTGCTCAACGCAACCATTCGCGAGAACATTGCCTATGGGAAATTGAACGCTACTTTTGAAGAAATTGTCGAAGCGGCAAAGGGCGCCCAAGCCCATGAGTTCATCCTCAACCAACCCAAAGGCTACGATACCCCTGTGGGTGAAAGAGGCCTTCGCCTCAGCGTGGGCCAACGCCAACGCATAGGTATCGCCCGGGCTTTCCTCAAGAACTCACCCATCCTGCTCCTCGACGAACCAACAAGCGCTCTGGACCCGAGCACCGAACGCGAAATCATGGCCTCCATGCATGCTCTCATGAAGGGTCGCACCTCTCTGATGGTCACCCATAGGATTAGCACAATCATGAATGCCGACTTAATCCTTGTCCTCAAAGATGGCGCAGTCGTTGAATCGGGCACCGCCACTGAACTCCTCGCCCACGAAGGTACTTTTAAGGAGCTACACGACAACCAAATGGCCGAGAAAGCCTAATACCCAAACCCCCCAACATAACTCCCGACGTGCATTTTAACGGACCATATGCAAGCTATGATCTAGCTCTATAGTTCGTCCGTCCCCTCGAAGTCCTTAACATAAATTGACAATTTTAATTCAAACTCTAGTGTCACGGTTCTATGCAAAAAACCCCGTTAAGGCCATTGTCGGCCTCGTCTGTTCTATCGTCGGTCTTGTGACCTGTATTCTCGGCCCTTTATTTGGGGTCGTTGGCATCACCTGCGGTCACATTGCCCAAAGCCAAATCAAAAAAAACCCGACCGAACTCAAAGGTGAAGGTATTGCAATGGCGTCATATATTGTTGGTTATATAACCCTCGTCGCTTTTATTCCAATGCTTCTTCTGGCTGCGATTGCTGTTCCAAATTTCCTTAGGGCGCGTGCTCGCTCACAAGCCGCAACCATGGTTCACGACGTGCGCATGATTGAATCAGCGGCTGAACAGTATGCCATTGAAAATGGCCTACCTTCAGGCACCACCGTCTCCTTCGACAACCTCGTCGCTGCAGAATATTTCAAGCAAGGTTCGAAACTCAGCCAAGGCCAATCAGGAGTCCTTCTCCCGGCTGGATTAACGTTTGGTGATGTTTATCCAAGTATTCATCCCACGCAGAAACTGATAGTAGATCCGCGGCATCGCCAATTATTTGATCCAACTGTCAATTCGAGTGATCGGATTTTGGATAATTAGGAAACGACCAAAAGACAGCAATTAGTGCAGGATAGAGCTGTCACCACTTTCCACTTATCTCGTATTTGAACGATCATATGTTTGATATGGTTGGAGGACAATATGTCCGTCCCTTCGCGCTATATGAAGGCTCGTGTGTGTCGATGGCATAGACGGAAATGGCTGGCACACCGGCTGGGGTGCGGTTCATGTTTGGTAATCCGGTGGTGTCACTTCGCTCAACCACCGGTTACAGGCTTTCATACCTCCGGCATGGGAGTCACGGAAACTCCGTGTTTGCCTTGACGAGAATGAGGAAATTGCTCTTTGAAGGCCGGTTTTTATTCATGGGGATGGTCTCATCAAGAAATACAAACCTACCCATATTTTATTATCAATGAGCTTACCTTGGCGCGCTTGGTCTTTTGTCCATTGGTGGATATTCTCCAAGGGTATCTCATGAACTGTGATATCTTCGTGTTCATCACCCCCACCCACTCCGACTTTACTCACTTTTCGTGTGAGGAAAAATGTAATGAACTCATCTGTGAGCCCTGCCGAAGCAGGCCCTTCGGCGATCCACTCAAGATCATGCGCTTCATAACCGGTCTCCTCTTGTAACTCACGGGCCGCTGCGATTGCCAATTTTTCGTTTTCTTGACCGGCGACGTCCCCTGCCAACCCGGCGGGAAGTTCAATGACGGACCTACCCAGTGGGATGCGGAATTGTTCGACCAAGATAAGTTTATTGTCCGCCGTAAGTGCCGCGATCACGACCACTCCGCACACCTGACGTCGGGTGACAAACTCCCACCCATCGACTTCCACCGTGTTCAGATGACGCCCTTCATGGACTAGTTTTTTGTTTTCAGACATTTTGCTCCTTCATATCGATTTTGAATTAAAATAATTCTTGTGCTTTTACGAGGTAAACTACCGGCTTTGGTCGTTATGTTTTTAGGCTTTTGTTAAAGCTCAAATTTTATTCCCACTTTTAAAAACGCCTATATCTCTTGTTGTTGAACTGATAAAGCTTTGCCGTGCTGCGGGCCAAGTTTTTTTAGAATTCCTTAAGTTCGTCGAGCAAATCGGCATTCATAAATTCTTTCCGGAAGTTCCGTTGATCAAAAGATTAATCTAGAACTTTTTCGTAAGTTTTAGCAATTGGGTTAAACACTTTGACCTTGGAAAACGCGGGGGTTTGTGACACGATTGTAACGTGCCGCCGTTGGTTGGGGATCCATTTTGGAAATTGTTAAGCTTGCTCGTTGTGAGCGGGTGTCTTGGGGCGCTTATTGGATTGGAGCGTCAATATGTCAAGCAGGGGCAAGGCATGCGAACGTTTACACTCTGGGCACTCCTTGGATGCCTTTCAGCGTATGTTTCAGCTGCTACCACGCCGTGGTTTTTTGCGGTGAGTTTTCTGGTCACAGCTCTCCTCATTTCCACGCAGTACATTATGGAAGCACGGCCCACTCAAGGCGGCAAAGGTATCACAACCGAATGCGCGACGCTTCTCACATTCATCATCGGCGGCATGGTGTACTGGCGCGCCACGACCATTGCCGTGATTGTCACTGTTTCAATGGTGCTCCTGCTTAAGAGTAAAAAAACAATCCACACCATGGTAGACCGCTTTACCGAGAAGGACGTCCATTCCGCTCTCCAATTCGCAGTGATCACCGGAATCATCATGCCCCTGGTGCCCAATCATGATTACGGCCCCTACTTGGCGTTTAATCCTTTCAAAATCTGGTTAATGGTTGTGCTGGTGGTGGGGTTAGGATTTGCGGGTTACATAGCGATTCGACTGTTTGGAGCCAAAATGGGAATCGGCCTTGCGGGATTACTCGGAGGGGTGGCATCAAGCACCGTGACGACCATTGCCTTCAGTCGGAAAAGTAAGGAACAACCGGACCTCTCACGGCATTTTGCCATTGCCGTAATTATAGCGTGTACGGTCATGCTCGTGAGAGTAGGGATCTTGGTTCTCACGATTAATATAGACCTCATACAAAAGCTTTGGCTTTGCCTACTTGTGCTCGCTTCTCCCGGGCTTCTTTTTATTGGTCTACATTTGTTTCGAGAACGACAACGAAATTTACAATCGGACTCGCCTGAAATTAGTAATCCATTGACCTTAACCACGGCACTCAAATTCGCCGCGCTCTACGCCCTTATTATTTTCTTCACAAAAGCCGCTCAAGATTATTTTGGAGGAAGTGGGCTGTATGCCGTCAGTTTCCTATCAGGAATGACAGATATGGATGCCATTGCCATTACACTCAGCCAAATGGCGCATACGGGAACGGATCAAACTGTTTGTGCGCGTGGAATCCTCATTGCCGCCCTTTCAAACACCTTTTTTAAAGCCTGTTTTGCCATGTCCGTGGGTTCCCCAGAGTTGCGTCGGATCATCTTTCTCACGCTTGGAGTAACCTTATTAACAGGAATCCCAGCTTGGTTCTTGATCGGGTAAAAAGTAATGGAAGAAATCTTGATTCCGGGCGGTGCAGTATTAGCATGACGCCATGAATAACCCCGACCAACTTCGCGAATTGTTTCGCATGCAGGAATCACTTAACAAACGTATAGGGGTGGACACGTCCAGCATGACCGAAGAGGAGAAGACCAAATGGATCCTCAATTATTGCCGGGCTATGGGTCAAGAAATGGCGGAATTGACCGATAGCGTCCCTTGGAAATGGTGGGCCAAATATCAGAAGTTCGACGAACAAAACGCCCGCGTAGAAGTGGTTGACCTCTTTCATTTCCTTATATCGATGGCACAGGTTTTAGGTATGAGTGCCGATGACGTTTTTCAGGCTTATATCAAAAAGAATGAAGTGAACTTCAAACGCCAAGATTCGGGATACGCCACGAAAGATAACGAGGACAGTAAACATATTTAGTTTTTGGGTACGTACTCCGGCTTCTACGATTGCGAGGCCGGATGAACCACGACACACCTAGAAAGTGCAGACACGGAGCTTCCGTGTTTCCCCATGCTGGAGGTGGCGAAGCTGGGATCCCTCCGGGATGCATTCATCGTGGGGGCTGTGGTCCGGTGGTGTCGCTCGTACCTCGCTCAACCACCGGCTACAAGCTGGGAAGCCTCCGGCTTCAACCATCCCGATGCCGGATGTCACTATGAAGCCTCAGGCTTCTACGATTGCGAGGACCAATGCCGCGATGAAGCCTTCGGCTCCTATGATTACGAGAACGGATGCCGCCATGATCTTTAACGCCGACACGTCCATGGAACGCAGCTTTAAGAAGAGCTACGGCGGGGTTTGAGTTTTAAATAGGATCACAATGTCGTGGTCAAAGTGTGGGGCACTCCAATTGACTCATCGCTCGTGGACTTTGCTTCTGCCACTTACGATTATTTTAGCATCGCCATGCTCACCATTTACCCGGTTGGTAGGATCGGCGAAACCAAAATTTTCCACTCAACCAAATTCGAGCCTCTTACATTGTCGATGCAAACCAGCGGATTCCTTAAAACCAAATAAACCTATAGACTTCGATTTACCTACCAGTTTTAATACTATTTTATCAAAAATATGGCACAATTACCAAATTTTACGGTAATTTTTTGGGATAATACCCTTTTTTATCTAGCTATTTACCAAAAACATATTCTATATTTTACCGATGAACTCGGCAGAGGCTGTGATCAAAAAATTTGGTGGCCAATCAAAACTGGCCCGCATGGTTGGTAAAAACCAGAGCACGGTTCAGTACTGGGCATCCAAAGGAATCATCCCCTCGAAGTGGCAAGTTCTCCTTCTCAAATTGGCGCGAGAAAAATCGGTTTCACTGACACCCAGTGATTTTATTGCCCATGAATCCCTCACCAAACTCGGATCAAAGTCCACTGGGGGACTTACCATTTCCGATTTTCCCCAAGGCCATATTGCCCCCGCCCCACCGGCTATTGCGCCTGGAACTTATTTGGAAAGAATTAAAAAGGCGAGCGAAGGGTCTTTGGTCCTTTGTTTTGTGGGAGTGGGATCTGCCTTTGCGCGGAAAAACGACCAGACCTCACTGATTATCGCTAAGAATGGAGTCACTCTCCTTGTGGACGTGGGAACAACAACTCCTGCGGCCTTGCATAGGCACGGAATGCATGTGGGAGACTTCGATTATTATCATATCACCCACTCACACGCCGATCATATTGGGGGTCTGGAAGAATTGCTTTTACTCAACCGATACGTCAGGCGAAAAAAAACAAGAATGATCATCGCGCCGAATTACCAGAAGATCCTGTGGGAAAACTCGTTAAAAGGCGGATGCGAAATGAACGAGCCCACACTCCTTCGGTTTACGGACTTGGTCGATCCGCTCTGGCCGGAATGGTGTGGAACGCATCCACGGGAAACCTACTCAATAAACATCGAAGGCCTTCATCTCAACATTTTCCGCACGATCCACACTCCAGGGGACGTGACCCGATGGGAAGTGCCATTCTGGTCGACGGGACTGGTCATTGATCGAAAAGTGCTCTTCACTGCCGACACCCGGTTTGATGCGAACATCTTTACTGACTTGGATATTTCCCAAGTGGAATCCATATTCCATGATTGCCAACTCTTCAATCCGGGAGTCGTACATGCGGCCTACGATGACCTTAAAACGCTGTCGCCAGACCTTCGGAACAGAACTTTCCTGACTCATTACGGTGATAACTACGACCAATTTGACCCACGCGCCGATGGTTTTGCTGGGTTTGCAGAAGCCTTCCGCCTCTACACTTGGAAGATTGAGCAGTAAAGAAGAGCGCTTTGCCGAGAGCGTTTAAGGGTTCTTTTTAGACTAGCTCTTTGACGAAACAAAATACAAACACTCCCAGAGCTGCGGCACCGATCAAACGGCTCAGAATCACCTGATACGATTCCTGAAGTTTTGCAACGAAGCATCCAACGAAGGTGAGTAAGAAACTGGAAATGAAAAACCCGAGAAGGAACAGCATCGGCTGTGAACCCGATTCAAGCCCATGGGCATTCCCGTGAACCAAGCCGAACACACTTGATAATAATACGGCACACACCATTCCAACTTTAATTCTGGCAAGCAGGAGTGCAGCCCCGGCAAACACCGTCCCGATCAACACGGGTTCCAGAATGGGAACACTCATCCCCAAAAGGCCTAAGGTAAATCCAACGAGTAAAAGGACAAAAAAGAGTGAGACAGAAACCCACGCTGAGCGAGAGTGAAACAAAAAGATGCCTAGAGCAAGAAGCGCAGCGAGGTGGTCCCACCCCGATATCGGATGCAAAAGACCAGTGGAAAATCCTGTTTCATGGTTTCCAGTGTGGGCCTGTGAAACAGTGGTCAACAAAACCATGGTGACCATGATCAATAGTGAAATGCAAACGCGCCTCATGTTCATAGGTAAGTTCTAAAAGGTTCACCTCGGAAGTCAACACGGGCGAAGGGACAAAAGGGTCCTCAGGACTTTGATGACTAGTGTTTGGAAAGAAACAGACAGGATTGTTTGTCCTACTCTCGGCTGCCCTCAGGACCCACCCACATATTGGACTGAGAGATACGCTTATTCGCGTTTGCGAGGGAACCATTTGCTTTCGGAGTCCCACTCTTCGATATTTGAGGCGACACGAGCGAGGATAAAACAAAAGTCGCTTAGACGGTTGATGTACTGAACGGGCCGGTTCAAAACATCGCCAAAACCGGGTTGCGATTGAAGGAGTTCGACCATGTACGATTCACATTGGCGGCACACCCCTCGGGCCACATGTGCTTGCGCGGTCATTAAATTTCCCCGAGGCATAATAAATTGTCGCATTTTAGGAACGCCAGCCTCGGCCTTAAAGATGAGATCTTCCAGTGTCGCCACGGCTTCTGGTGCCAATTCAGGGATCTTGAACGATGGCGCGGACCCAGGCGTCGTTGAGATGACCGCTCCGAGATCGAATAAAGCGGGTTGAACCTGATTCATGATGTGCGTCACCATAATGTCGAGTATGGGAACAAGACTTTTCGATTCAACAGTAGTTCCGCATTCAGGGAATGGAGAAGATACAACAAGTCCCAACTGACAATTAAGAAGGTCTAAGGCTCCGCCGGTGCGAATGCGCAAATCTGATTTAGGTACTCGCTCTCCACTGAATAGCGAAGTGCTCCCGCGATCGCCGCCGCGCGTGACAATGCTCATAGGTCAGTTTTATTCTGTCTGCTGAATTTCTGTCCAGCCTGAGCCTGTTCTTTTCCAGTTGGTAAATTTGAACTGGATGGACCCCACTTCCCTTATCCCGCGAATTTGCTGTTCAATGAGCAACAAGAGTCGTTTGGCATTACCTTGGGCCGTTCCAGAATCCTGAACTTCTTCACCCTCCTTAGTTGTCGTGTGGCGATGTTGGTAATCAAAAACGTGGAAAAAACCGTCAATGTAAACAGACCGATTAATCACATCTACAGAGATCCGACTTGTGTCCACGTAATTTCGGACAAAAGTGGCCTCAACTTCCCTGAGAATTAATACGTCTGAGTTATCCATAATAGAGTCGGACTGAGTTCAACCCGTTTCAATTGTAAACGAACCCTGAGTTGATCGGTGATTTAAATTTATAGCAGTATTAACCGCCGATAACAAATACGATTTTCCCGCGTCTCCCACTCTTTCCCGCTTCTACGAGGGCCTGTGCAAACTCGTTTAAGTGAAAGGTCCTTTGGATGCTTAGCGTGAGCGCTCCTGATAACATCATCGTGCTTATGGTCGAAACGACCTTTTGAACTTCTTCAACAGGCGCCGTCGTGAGCCAAGCTGTGACCCAAAATCCAGTAAAGCTCAGGTTCTTAAATATAAGCAGCCCATTTGGAATTTTTAACGGCACACGACCCATGGCGCCATACGTGACGAGTTTCCCGCCGGGTGCTAAAAGATTGGCGACTCGTAGCGCGCTCTCGCCTCCTACTGCATTTAACCCCAGCAAAGGTTGTTCATGCCTCAACACCTCCTTGGCTGCTACAAACCCTGCTTCATCGTCCAAAAACACATGATCAGCCCCATCCTTCTTCAACTCCTCGATTAACTCCGGTCGCCGCACAAAGTTTATCGACCTGACTCCTTGCGCTTTGGCTAATTGAACCACACTCCGCCCAACGGCCGAATTCGCCGCGTTCTGGATCACCCACCCTCCCGACCTGACTCCTTCTATCATTTTAAACGCGGTGATTGGATTAATAACCAACATGGCGCGCTGGGTAATGGGAATATCGTTGGGGACGACAAAACAATCAGTTTCTTTAACAACCGTTCGATTAACCCACATCCCTTGGGCACCGGGACGAACAACTACCGTGTCTTCTAATTTAACCCTTGAACAACCTGTGCCCACTTGGATGACGCGTCCTGTCCCCTCATTTCCAAGGGTCGCAGGAAGGTTAGGTAACCGCCCATACTTTCCTTCGATGATATTCAGGTCTGCAGGATTTACCGGACTACCCTCCACTTGGATCATCACTTCCCAGGGTTGTAGCGGGGGCGCATCCCAAGTTTTCAGTGAAATCGTGTCTTCAAACTTACCAAATGCTTCAAGCAGCAATCCCTGAACCGCCATACCTTTTGTCATTTTTGAAGTATCCCACACGTCCCTATTATGGCACGAACGAAAATTGAAAATGAGCACGACGCTACCCCACCAAGCAAAAACCCTGCATAAGAAAACCTATGCAGGGTTAAAGTTCAACCAGGAACAAAAAGGTTAATTAAAACTGAAACAATGTCTGAACATACACAAAGTCAGCGTCTCTGGCTGCCCCTGTGTTACTCAAGTATGGACCAGCAAAGAAATGACTATACCCAGCGTGCAAGCGCATCCATTTACAAACGGGATACGTCGCAGTCAGATCAATCTCCTGACCCGCAAACCTATCAGCCCGATCGCGATTAGCCGTAGCACGCACGGGTGTGGTCGAATTTGCGCGGAACCATGCGTCGCTTGGGTCATCGAGAAAGAAAGCATGATAATCCAAGGTGAGCGCTAATTTTTCCACTGGAACAACACTGAAGTTAACCCTTGGATTATGCAAATTTCTCCACCCGAACAAATCCATGAATCCGTAAAACTTATGGTTTGTCGGGAATAAATTTTGGAAGGAAGTACTCTCTCCATCGTTCGGATCCTGATCACCGGACGCGTAATCATACCCCACGCCTATCCGTGGCCGAGCTTTTCCTGCGAAGGTGTACCCGCCTTGGACGAAACCAGCCATCGCGAGAAGATCTTTTTTGTTATAGGTCGCGTTTTTAATACTGGTATTGACTGAGTTGGATTCAATTTCACCGATCTGTCCAGCAACTTCAAATCCATAATCCCATGGACCTAATTGTCCTGGAACAG
Organism: Verrucomicrobiota bacterium; assembly: GCA_034440535.1. Classification (GTDB taxonomy): domain Bacteria; phylum Verrucomicrobiota; class Verrucomicrobiia; order JAWXBN01; family JAWXCD01; genus JAWXCD01. Next base: position 15,158 of record JAWXCD010000101.1, read on the forward strand.
ATTTAACTCTTGTTCCAATAGTCACATACTCGCCTTCTTGTGTCCCTGCTACGGTGTTCGGCAGGCTACTGGTCTCAAAGGTTGTTCCACCTGTGGGAAAACCCGAGTCGGTATTGTCTTTGTCCCGATAAAACACATAGAAATCGGTAGTTTGCTTTGGAATGTAATTCATCGTGTAATACACCCCAGCGAAACGGTCTTGGTAATCGGTATCATCAAAGTGGTGGCTCCGCATATTCACGGGCATCACTCCAAACGCTTCGATGTTCCAATTGGGTTGTTGAAACCGTAACTTCACGCCATCAAAGACTCGCCCGATGTTGTTCCAGTCAAAGGCTCCGACAAGGCGTTCATCACCATAGTTAAGCTCCTGTCGTCCAATGGTCGCACCGAAAGGCGATACCTTGTAATTAGCAACCGTCACATGAGCTTGCTTAAGCCCCATGCTATAATCGCCTTCAGATCCTTGAAATCCAGGATCGTCTGGTCGATTGGAATCTATTTCGCGGGAGTCTTGGCCTTGGACATAAGCATTAATCCAATCATTGGGCTTCACCCGCATCCCGATTCTAAAACGTTGTAAAAGCCAGGCGTCGTCTGTGGGCGAGTCTACCGCGCTGTTGAAGTCGAAATTGTTTTCGCGGTATTCGAATCTTAATCGGTTCTGAACATCAAAAACCAATTTGCCGTCAAAGAAACTAATGGGATCTCCCGGTTTCCACGAGGGGGCGTTGGGGGCGGGCATGCTGGATTCAATAATGGGCTGTTTTAACTGGTCGTACGCGTCTGCAGCGCGGCTATCTTGATAAGCCAAGAGGCCGACGGTCGCAAACACCATCAGGGTTTTCAGTTTTTTCATTGTTCAGGGTCCTTTCGGGGTCTTAGGTTACAGTTTGGTTTAGGTTAGAAAAGGTTGAAATTATTAGTGTGTCACCAACGCGGTTTTTGCTCCTGATGCCGAAGTAGCTGGGCTCCCAACGCCATGCTCAAGGAAATCCAAAAGTTCACCACGGTATTGGTAAAACCTTGCATCATCCAATAATTGTTCCCGAATCCGGGGGCGCGGGAGATCAATCTTCACAATTTTACCGACGGTCGCTTCCGGGCCATTGGTCATCATAACCACGCGATCGGATAAAAACACGGCCTCATCAACATCGTGAGTGACCATGAGCACTGTTTTTTTGTCGGTCTCCCAAAGCAACACGAGTTCCTGCTGAAGTTGGAGGCGAGTAATTCCATCCAACATCCCAAACGGTTCATCGAGCAGCAACATCTTTGGGTTCAATGCAAAGGCTCGCGCAATACTCACGCGTTGGCGCATGCCTTGCGAAAGTTCCGCCGGCATCTTATGCAAATCTTCCCCAAGCCCGACCATTTCGAGGGAACTAACAGCGATCAATTCCTGTTGTGCTTTGGAGAGCTGAGGTTGTACCTGCTGAATGCCAATCATCACATTCCGCAGCGCACTCATCCAAGGGAGAAGACAAGGTGCTTGAAATACGATACCGCGGTCGGGTCCCGCACCTGTCACCTCTTTACCTGCGAGAATAATGACTCCATCCGTCACATCTTGCAGTCCTGCTAACATCGACAACACGGTGCTTTTTCCACAGCCAGAATGACCAATCAATGTGACGAATTCGCCTTCAGCAATTTGGAGGTTGAAATCTTTTACAACTTGAAGTGGTCCCTTTGGCGTTTCAAAAGTCTTCCCGAGCCGACTGAAGTCTAAGTACACTTTTTTGCTCATAATCCAGGTACCTCCGTCATCATGATGTTATGCGTAAGCTCGGTCGCTTTTTTTGCTTTTGCCGCTGCGGCTCGGATATCACGAGGACCATTAGACATAAGATAGTGAATCACTTCCTTGCGATCGCGATGATACGCCGAGTCGCCATTGAGCAACTTACGATCACGTGGTCGCGCAACAGTGACTGGAATAGCTTCACCCAAAGTGGCGCCCGGACCAGCGGATAAAGGAATGATCCGGTCTGCAAGCAGGATCCCCTCATCAACGTCGTTCGTAATCATGAGCAACGTCGTCTTTTCGTGTTCCTGCAAACGGACCAACTCCTCCTGTAACTCGGAGCGAGTCAGCGCATCAAGCGCGCTCAAAGGTTCGTCGAGGAGGAGGATTTCCGGTTCCATCGCCAGGCCTCGTGCGAGTGAAACACGTTGGCGCATACCACCACTGAGTTCATGAGGTTTGCGGTTAAGCGCATGGCCAAGCTTCACTTTCGTAAGCGCAGCCACCGACCTATCGGTTACCTCTGCTCGTGAGGCATTGGGGAACGCTTGAGTCACGGCCAACTCCACGTTCTTGCGAGCGCACAGCCAAGGGAGCAGCGAATAATTCTGGAATATAAGACACCGATCTAACGATGGTCCATCCACCTTTTTTCCTCCTAATAATATCTCACCAGCGTCTGGTTTCACTAACCCACCGATAAGATTCATTAAGGTCGTTTTTCCGCTCCCCGAGTATCCCACGATGCACACAAACTCACCTTTCTCCATGGTCAAATTGATGTTTGTGAGAATGGGTTTCTGCACTCCGCGGAACGGGTAACTCTTACTGACATTATTTATTTCAAGGAAAGGCATAATTTGTTTCAGATAAAATTAGGAAAGGAATCCCGCGACACGCTTCTCACCAAACATCATGATTCGGTCCAAAAGAAAACCCACCAGCCCGATAGCAATGATGCAGAGAATAATGTGCTCATAGATCAGCGCGTTGTATTCCTGCCATAGGAACCCGCCCACCCCGGGGACACCGGTCAACATTTCAGCTGCGACGATGACCAACCATGCAATCCCGAGGGACAATCTGTACCCGGTAAACATGTAAGGAAGCGTCGCGGGTATATAAATGCGGTAGAGCATTTTGAATTTAGAGAGTTTGAGAACGCGCCCAACGTTAATGTAATCCTGAGGTACATTCCGAACTCCGATCGCCGTGTTAAGTACCGTGGGCCACATCGAACAAATGGCTATGGTAAACAATGCGGACGGTTCAGATTTTTGGAACAAAACGAGGCCAAGTGGCAGCCAAGCCAATGGCGAAATGGGTTTGAGCACTTGAATCAGTGGATCAAACAGTTTGGTAAAGAGTTTCGACATCCCCAATAAAAACCCCAGGGGCGTCCCGAAAATCAGTGCCAATGCGTATCCTTTGGCCACAAGCACAATGCTATACCAAGTGAACCGGAGAATGCCCTGGTCCATTTCCCCACGCTTTTCGAAGGGTTTAATAATATATTCCTTACTGACTTCCCACGTCTTGATCGGGTCAGGCAAAAACTTTGCCCAAGTTTTGCTCGATATATACCAGAACACGAGCACCAGCAAAAAACCGAGCATCGGCAAAAAAATCTCATCGAGTTTAATTTTCTTAATCATTTTATTCTTTCGTCGTTTGCTTTTCCCCACTGCCAGCCGCTCCAGAAAAGAGTGCTACACAAACGTGATGAGGGGGGAAATTATTGTTTTTATGACTACTGATGTATCAGCCGTTTTTTTAACCCGCCCTGATTGAAAAACGCTTATAGGAACCCCACTGTGAGCCCCACAAACATCGCCCTCCGCCACACATCACCGCGGCGGAGAGCTCTGTTCATCATTTGGATTTTCGCGACTGAAACCATTGGAGTGTTAGCCTTTGATTGAGTGCACAGGGAAACTCTTGGCGTACTTTTCCGGATCCGCTGGGTCAAAAGTGGAATCCATGAGTTTAAACCCTTCGCTGTCATTAGCCTTAACGGCGACACCGATTTCTTTCATCGCTTCTGCGTAAATATCGCCGCGCATCACTTTGGAGGCGATCCCTTCATAATCGGGCGTTCCTTTGACCAAACCCCAACGCCGATACTGCGAGAGAAACCACTTGGCATAAGCCTTAGACGGATAATTACAGTTCCGGTTTGAGAAGATCATCGCAAACGGATCAGTTTCCTTTTGGCCAGTCCCATAATCGTAATCGCCGCGCATTCTTCCCTCGATGCTCTTGGGATCGGTATTGATGTAGGTGGCCTTCGAGACAGTTTGGGAAACTTCGGTCAAATGCGAATGGTCATCGATATAAACACTGGCTTCGTGTAATGCTTTTAAAACCGCTTTCACTGTGTTCGGATTTTTCTCGGCAAATTCTTCAAGGAACGCGCACACTTTTTCAGGATGATCCGGCCAAATTTTCTGGGTCGTCGTGATCGTGTACCCAATCCCTTCAGTGACCGAGCGAGCATTCCATGGTTCGCCCACACAAAAGGCATCCATCTTACCCACTTTCATATTGGCCACCATCTGAGGAGGAGGAACAACGATGAGGCTCACGTCCTTATCAGGGTTAATCCCACCCGAACCCAACCAATAACGCATCCACATGGCGTGCGTCCCTGGGGGGAAAGTCATAGCGAAAGTCAACGGTTTCCCGCTATCACGTGCTTCGACGACCAGCGGTTTAAAATCGGCCGCGGTTTTGACACCCATGTTTTTATACTTAATATCAGCCGTAATCGCCTGGCCATTCCGATTCACGAGCCATGGCACAATCATTGGCTTTATCGGACTTCCCGCAAGGCCCATGGTCGAAGCTAAGGGCATTCCGAGGAGCATGTGGGTGGCCTGAATATCACCTGTGGAAAGACTGTCTCGAATGGCAGCCCAGTTTGCGCCCTTGCTGACGATAGAATTAATTCCATACTTTTTAAACAGCCCCTTCTCATGCGCCATGACAATGGAAGCGCAATCCGTAAGAGCAATAATCCCAAACTTCATATTCGCCACTTCAGGAGCATCGCTGGCGTACACCCCCCCGACCCAACCTTGAGGCAGTGATCCAAATAATGCTGCGGCACCGATGCCCTTAACCGCCGTCGTTAAAAAGCTGCGGCGCGTGAGTAGATTTTCGTTAGTTTGATTTTTCTTGTTGGGATTCATAGGTTTGGAGGATTTGAGGTGGTTTTAGGTTTGTCGCTTGATGCCGTTAGCCTGCCGAGAGACAGGAGCAAACTTTGGTGGATGAAGTTAATTGGCACTGAGCATTTTTGTTCATGCTCGCTGGACTTAGCTACGGACATGCCACGTGTTCAAAATGATCAAAAAAGGAATGCGCGTGTTTTTAGATGAAATGATGAGTTTCATTCATACACCGAGGATCTTGTGTGAATTCAGCTTCTTCCCACTTCTTCGGAAGGCGTTACTACGGCTTGGTTGATTAAAAATAAACGGGCGAAACTTTATTTAAATCCAATGGAAGGCGGGAATTCCTCGCGTGCTCAAGGCTCTAGATGGCTCTTTTTATCCAAGGTGTACCCTATAATCCCATCGGGATAGGGGATTTACATTTCCTGATCAGCATCTTCGTCAGGTGGAGCCAAAAATAAGCTGTGCGCCAAGTCATAGTCGGTTTGAGAAACATAAATAAATGTGTCTCGATCCAGATCGTCTGTGTTTCCATCTTCGTTTCCATCGGCAAAACGTTGTACCGCGTGAATGCCGTGTTTCTCAAGCATGACAAGGAGCAGCTCAGCATTGCAGAGGGGGCCGGAGTAAAATAACTTAAGGGAGTCCTTGATCATGTGCGTCAACCATGGGGTTTAAAGTAGGTTCGATTTACCGCAGGTTTTTCAATTTTCTTAAAGCCAGATAAGGATCCAATTTGGTTAATAAAAAGTAGGCGATTCTTTCTTTAAACTTTTGCAGTAACGACCTTTTCGTCCACTTTTCCAGCTCAATCTGATGGCTTCGCTCGAGATCACGATCAAACATCACGCGAGCTTGTTCGGCTAAATCCTTGTTTTCTATTCGTAAAAGGAGCTCGTAATTAATATGCAAACTCCTTGCGTCAAGATTGGAAGATCCCACATAAACGACATCATCAACGATCACCAGCTTTGCATGCAATATTTGAGGTTGGTATTCGTAAATTTTAATCCCCGCCCGTAAAAACTGGGAGTAGAGTTTATGCGAAGCTAATTTCGACAAGGCCACATCCGTTTTTCCAGCCAACAACAGGGAAACAGATTGAAGTCCGTGCGTGCGGGCCACACGTATTAGAAGTCTGCGGATTTTCCAGTTCGGTTGAAAATACGCACAAATGATACGCACATTTTTCGCATTTTCTAGATCCTTGGCTAACGAACTTTTGAGCGCAGATGGGCCGAAGCCAGGTGAATTTAAAAGGAGTTTTGCTGAACACTCAGCTTCAATTTCATGGCTCATAGGCCTTTTTAAATACTGAGCCCGCCCGTGTATTAATTCCGCGCGATCGAACGTGCGGTTAAAACATTCGGTAACTTGGCGAACGGGTGCCCCCTTGATCTCAACTCCAAGATCCCGCCATCCACTGTTTACCCCATCACCGTAGTACTCTGGAGCAATGTTAAACCCACCAATGTATGCTATTTTTTCATCGCAAATCATGCTCTTACGATGGTTCCGATAAGCCAGTCGTTTAAGTTTTAAAGGATTAAACCAACGGCAATCACCTCCAGCAGTGGTAAGGTCCTTCCAATAATCCGACCTCAAATCAATGGATCCCCACGCATCGATCACGATTCGTACGACGCATCCGCGTTCAGCGGCGGCGACTAGGGCGTCTCGGAAACGGTTCGCAATTTCGCTTTCAGTAAAAATATAAATCTCAAGGGATACAGAAACCTTGGCGCCCTCGATGGATGCAACCATGGCGTTCAGAGCTTCAAAGCCGGTCTCCAGCCAGCGATACGAACAGTTGTCAGAGGTCTCGACCGTTTCCACTTTAAGGAACCAGTTGCAAAACTTTTTCCGGAGGCCGTCCGATCACAGCCTTGTTGTTGACGACAAATACAGGGCGTTCAAGCAGAATAGGATACTTCGCAAGGGCCCTTGCCACTTCATGTTTTTCACTCCCCTTGCCCAATCGGGATTTATCATATTCCACTTCACCCGTGCGCACCATGGATGACATATCGTCGCCCAATTGATCCATTAGAACAAGCAGGTCTTCTTCGGACAATGGCCACTTCAAATACTCAACAACCTCGGGTTGAATGCCTTTTTTCAGGAGAATTTCTAGTGCACTCCGACTCTTCGAACACCGCGGGTTGTGGTAAAATACCATCTTATCAGCCATATAAATGCGTACCCTACCGCTGAAAACCAGAAGGTTGAAGGTAAAATTTCATTTTTCTTCAACTCTCCCGTTGACAACTCTTTCGCGACTGTTAGTTTCTACCCCTCATTTTTAACGAAACATCGATATGAAGCGCACGTACCAACCCTCGAAGACAAGCCGGAAACGCAATTTAGGATTTTTGAGCCGCACCCGGACTAAAAACGGTCGCGCCATCCTTGCTCGCCGCCGTGCAAAAGGCCGCAAGCGTTTGACGCCAAAGAATACGACTCGGAAGTTCTAATCCACAAGTATGGGTTTCGGTTTTCCTGCATCAGCCCGGCTGAAAACCAAACAGGACTTCGACTTGGTCAAAGAAAAGGGCTCACGCTTTACAGGTCGTCTCTGTATTCTTAATCTATGGAATAGCCCAGAGGTCCTCGATCGTAAGGTTGGGATTATCGTCAGTCGCAAGGTAGGATGTTCTACCACCCGCAGCCGCGCCAAACGTCTCCTCCGCGAATCCTACAGACTTAATCAACATAGACTTTATGGATCTTATCATATGGTTCTGATCGGGCGGTACCATCTCACCTCCCAATCGTGTGCCGCTGTGGAAAAAGAATTCCTTAAACTATGCGAGCAAGCCGGGATTCTTCTGGAATCATGATCAAAAAAATCTGCCTTTTAATGATTCGTGGATATCAGTGCTTGATCTCCCCTGTGTTGTCGCTAATTTGCGGCCCTATTAACGGGTGTCGTTTTACTCCGACCTGTTCCCACTATACTTACGAAGCAATTGAAGTGCATGGCGTCGTCAGGGGAATAGGCCTTGGAATATGGCGCATCCTCCGGTGCCAACCCTTTTGCAAGGGCGGGCATGATCCGGTTCCTCCGAGACAAATGGGGGTCCGGCGGTTCTAATTTTAGAAAGGTCATTTTGTGGATAAGAAAACTATTATTGTTCTCATTTCGTGTTTTTTAGGAATTTTTGCCTGGCAACAATTCGTCCTTCACACTTGGCCGCCCAGAAAAATAACTCCTAAACAAGTGATCGGAACGAACACCGCTCCGACTGAGGTGTCCCAGGCTACGAGTGCCCAAGGATCGAGCAGCACAAACACACCGACATGGACTCCTCAGAAACCAGGTGAAACCGGGGCCTCAATCGTAGCCACCCCAGAGGTTCGTGAGCCTGAAAAAATCGTGCAGCTCCAGAATAAATTGATTTCGATGGAATTCACCACGTACGGCGCAGGCGTCAAGTCAGCTTCCTTCCTTGCACACAAGATTAAGGAAAAGTCCGGAGACATCCCTGTGAAATTAAACCTCGCTGTTCCTTCACCCCATGGGGATATTCCGGCTTTCAGTTTTATCACGGGGGGAATACCCACGGGTAATGAATCGTACAAAGTAAAAGCTGCTGAGGAACAAATTGTCTTCGAAGGGCGCTCGGGCCCGTTCGCATTGAAAAAAACTTTTTCTTTCGAAACTCAAGATCCCTACCGCCTCCACCTACAAGTCGAAGTCACCAATACTTCTGCACATATCGTCCAGTTGAGCCGCTCAGCCTTGAACATGGGGCGTATCCATAAAATTGCGGATGATGAATCAACGCTCTTGCTGGGTCTGGATTATTACGTTGTGGATTCCATTAAACGGAAAAAATTCGATAAATTGCAAAAACAGTCTTTCGACGATCAACGTCCCATTACTTGGGCCGCTTTAAAAAACCAGTACTTTACCATCGTCGCTGAGCCCTCCGAAAAGTCCAACGGGATTTCGGGAAACGTTGCATCTAAGGTCAAAACTAAAGAAGATGTTTTCGGCAGCCTTTCTTTGCCAGACAAAGTGTTGGCCCCCAATGAAAGTATGACGGTTGAATACCAGCTCTACATTGGACCAAAAGAATACAAACGCCTCAAGAACGCCGGGCACGAAAAAGAAGATATCATGGAGTTCAGCGTTTTTATGGGTTTATCCATTGCCCCTTTCAGGTACATCGCTGAAATCCTCCTGATTGTCCTCGTCTGGGCTTATGGCTTGGTCAAGAACTACGGTTTGGCGATCGTCCTCGTCACTATTCTAATTAAGTTACTCTTCTGGTACCCCACGGGGCGCGCAACCATGTCGATGAAAAAAATGCAGTTGCTCCAGCCTAAAATGGAAGAACTGAGGAAAAAATACGATAAGGATACTACCAAACTCAATTCAGAAATGATCAAGCTTTATAAGGACTACAAGATTAACCCTCTCAACGGCTGTCTCCCTCTGCTCCTTCAAATCCCTGTTTTTTTCGCGTTTTACAGCATCCTCCAAAGTTCAGTGGAGCTGAGGGGTGCGGAGTTCTTGTGGGTCAATGACTTGTCTAAGCCCGATACGGTCATGCACCTGTTTGGATTACCCATTAATCCTTTGCCCCTCATTATGGGTGCCACCATGGTTTGGCAACAAAAAATCACCCCTACATCAATGGACCCGATACAGGCGAAAATAATGATGTTTTTGCCCTTGGTCTTCCTCTTCATCTGTTACAATTTTTCGTCAGGTTTGGCGCTGTATTGGACCGTTCAGAACCTTCTCAGTATATTACAGACTTGGATTAACCTGAAACGCAGCCCGGCGACCCTCGAACTAGCCACCCCAAAGATCAAACGCTAAATCTATCGATCTGCAGTTTATCTCAGAAGAAGTTTGAAAAAATGCCATTTGCCCTCTAATGTCCTTTCCTCGCGTGAAGAAACGGGCCCGCTCATCTAAAAAAATGCAAATTCTCGGGGGGGAATTTTTTCTCCTTGTTATTGACGATGGTCCTGTTCGCAAGGCTGCTCTGTCAGATTATGAGGTCGTTCAGAAAGATTACCTGAAACTCAAAAACCAGATGGACGGTTTTTTTCAAAAGGACCTACCCGCTTTCACCGAATGGATGAACCTCCTCTTTTGTAAGGATCTTATGGAACTTCGTAAGCTTGAACAAAAGCTTGAAGACACCAGTCGTTTCGTCGAAGAGGTCGAAATCATGGTTTTGTTTAGTGAGATTTCTTACAACAAAGCTTTCGACAAAGTCACTGAAGCCCATCGTAAAATGGAAGAGAACCGCAAAAAACGTCGCGAGCGCGCTGAATCGGAATCTGCACAAAACGAATCCGATAAACCCGAGGATGGTTCTAAAAAAGAGGGTGACGATGAGTTTGGCTCTTTCTTTTCAAGGTTCGAAAACAAATTCACAAGGCCTGGAGAAGATGATCTTGAGAGTGGGGTCACGATCAAGGATCTTTACCGTGCGCTCGTGCGCAAATTGCATCCGGACAAAAATGGTGAACCCGCCCCGGAATGGCGAACGCTGTGGGATCAGACCCAAGAAGCTTATCGGAATGGCGATTTGCATCGGCTCAAAAACCTGCTCGATCTCTGTGAAGTCCAGTCCTCACCGGGTTCAAGTGCAGTATCCGTGATGCGTAAAGTAACATCATTTTTGGTGCATTCGATCGGAGACCTCGATAAATCCCTCAAATACCTCAAAAAAGAACCAGCTTGGCGCTTTTTATCAAATCGAAATAAGGCCAAGCTTAAAGAGGAAATGTCTGGAAAAATTACAGAGGACACCAAAGAGTTCAGGGACCGTGTCAAAGAACTCGAGAAAACCCTCGAACGCTGGCAAAACCCCGGTAGGACCCGCTCCCACGATTTTGCGGCTCTTCGTCAATTCGGGCCCCAAAAAACATTCAACAGCCGTTTCTACAGAAGCATGGCCGTTGGCGCGGGTAAATAATTCCCCCCACGTTTTAGCCAATAAACTTGGAATACTCCTCGGCAGACATCAGTGTTTCAATTTCGTTAGGACTCGAAATCTTTATGGTGAACAACCACCCTTTCGAATAAGGATCGGCATTAATTAACCCAGGATCGTTGGTGACAGCTGTGTTGACCTCCGTTATTTCCCCTGACACAGGTGCATTAATATCCGAAGCCGCTTTGACTGACTCAACAACCGCCACTGCGCCGTCGGCCTTCGCGCTCGCCCCCACTTTAGGAAGCTCGACATAAACGACATCCGTCAATTCGTGTTGAGCATGGTACGTGATGCCCACGGTACCGGTCTGGCCGTCTACCTTGAGCCACTCGTGAGTTTTTGTGTATTTCAGATTTTGGGGAATGTTTGACATAGTGTCCTTTATGAAATGTTGGTTTATTTTTTTAAAAACGGTTTTTTTTCAATAATTGCAGCGACTCTCTGCCCCCGGACTTCAATTTCGAGAGCCTGCCCTATCCGCGCGGTATCAGCTTTAATATAAGCCAAACCTATACCTGTCTTTAAGGTGGGAGACATTGTGCCACTGGTCACTTCACCAACTTCTGCGCCGTTCGCAAACACTTTGTAATGGGCCCTAGGTGGGGCTCCAGGTCCAGACTGCTTAAAAGCTATCAATCGTACAGGCACACCCTTTTCCTTTTGCTCAACCATTTTGTCGCGCCCCATGAATTCTCCTTTATCAAGGCTCACAAAATACCCAAGTCCTGCCTCTAACGGGGTAAGTTTAGGCGATAAATCGTTCCCGTTTAAAGGATAACACATTTCAAGCCGCAAGGTATCACGCGCGCCTAACCCACAAGGAATGACGTCGCCTGTGGATAGGAGGGTTTCCCAAAGCTTTACGGAATGGGCCGCGGGAAAAAAGATTTCAACGCCATCTTCACCTGTGTATCCAGTCCGACTTAATCGTACGGGAATGCCTCCAAGCGTGAAGCTTACAATGCAATGTTTCTTCGGAAGCTCCGTCAAACCCAAGGTCGTCATTATTTCCAGTGTCCCGGGCCCTTGCAAAGCGAGCGCTCCTGTCTTGTCACTCTGGTTTTCAAGCGTAATGCCTTCTTTTTTATGGCGTTCAAGCCAATCGAAGTCTTTCTCGATCATGGACGCGTTCACGACGAGAAAAAACTCCGCGTCGTTAAGGCGGTAAACATACAAATCGTCAATGACTCCACCCTGCTCATTGCAAAGAATCGTATATTGTCCTTCGCCATCCTTAAGTTTGTTTAAATCGTTAGTTAACAAACTATTCAACCAAGGGAGCGATTCCGGCCCTCGCACAATAAATTCACCCATGTGCGAGATATCAAAGAGTCCGGCTTTTCCTCTTACGGCGGTGTGTTCCTGAATGATCCCCGCATATTGAACAGGCATTTCCCAACCCGCAAAAGGGACGATCCGGGCTCCTGCCCTTAAATGGGTTTCATAGAGAGGAGTCCTGCGAATGCGGCCATCGGTCATAGGTGCTATTAAAAAGGCCTAGCCGTTGGGTGTCAAACGCCGTTGTGTGCTTCACTTACTGCATTTTACTATTCTGGCACTTTTTTGGCTATACCTAGTCCTATGCCTTCCGAAGTTTATCTGATCGATATTGGATCCTGCCCGCAACTCCGAAAAATCCCTGAGTCACTGGAGTCCGAAATGACTAAAGTGGTAAGCGAAGCTTTTGACTCGTTTTCAATTATCAGAGGAACAGGATTTTTCGGTGGTAAAAAAGAGGACTCTTTGCAAATTAAAATAGCTTCCACTGATGCTCTAGCGATCATTCGCTTGGCTCTCCGATTGATTAACGAATTTAACCAAACATCCGTTGGTTTTCAGCGTCGGCACACGTATCACAATATAACTCAAAACTCCCTCATCTGTGCCGGAGTCGGTTTTTTGATTCGCCTTAAAAACGTGACTACCCAATTCAAGGAGGAATTACTGGCACTCTCAATTCCATTCAAAGAAACGTGTTCACTCGCTGTCATCAATTTAACTGCCTTAAAAGCTGATTCTCCTGAAAAGGCTCATGATGTCGGCAAGCTCATTGAAAAAACGTTCCCTAAGGCCGATTTTTATGCGTTTGACTCCACTGCTCCTGAACCGTTACCCAGTTGGATTGATGGGGAATTCGTAGAGGATGGAAACGGGCTTGTGATTTACGATGTTGATTAATTCTGGGCCTCCCTAGATTCAGGACCGCACGGGGGGTGGCTTTGGAACAAGGGAAGATTTCCTCGTGAACGAGATTTTATCCTGTTCAGCAGGTTTCTGGCTTACCTCAACAGCTGGCTTGGTTTCTTTAGGAGCACTAGGGACTTCACTAACTTCCTTTTTCTCGCGATCTGCTTCTTTTTTCGGAAGGAGAGATTCCATCTCGGATACACGTTTCAAGAGGTCCTGCGCACGATCGTTGTCTGGGTCGAGGGCTAACGCTCGGCGCACTTTTGCAGACACCTCCCCAAGGTCGCCACGCTCAAAAAGGTTTGATGCTTCGGATAACAAGGCGTCAGCTTCTTTTCTGTTCTGGGCGACATCATGAATTTTTTGTAATTCTACGTGTTTCTGCTTTAGTGCAGGCAATTGACTCAAAAGATCCATCCCAGGTTTATGACTCGGGTGCAGCGCAATAAGCCCGTTCAATCGGGTTTGAGCCTCATCGAACCGCTTTTCCTCTAAAAGCTTTTTGACCTCAACCATCCCTGCTTCAATTTGTCGAACGGCAACACTCTCTTGCAAAAGGTGCCGCGCTCTTTGCAACAGATTGATCGTCTGCTCGTCATCAGGGAGTAACGACAATAACTCCGAGCATCGGGTCACAGCTTCTTTGTAGTTCAATTCTTTGAAATGAGTTTCGATGTCAGCCCGGAGGAGCTTAATCCTTTCCTCCTTCTTCCTTTGGTCAATGAGCGCTGCATTTGCTTTGTGTTTTTGAGTTGCGGCTCTTACCTCTTCCATTACTTTATCGACCCGCCCTCTTTCAAAATCAAAGATGAACAGCGGTTGCAAAAGCTCCTCTGCCTTTGAATAGTCGCCCCTGTCCATTGCTTGCTTCACATTCACCAATGCTAAATCTACAGCCTGTCGCTGTTCTTCGGCCTCCTTTTTAAGCCGTGACTGATCATCGAGCGCGTGGGCTTTTTTCAGCAACTCTTCATATTCGGGGTTCAATGGATCAATCGCCAATAACTCACGGAGCAACGGGAAAACCGCAGGAAAATCAGCGGCTTTAAACAACCCCTCCACCTCTTCCTGCTTCAATTTGCGGCGATTGTTTCTTTGATCCTTCTCAAGTTTTGCCAGTGCTTCGTCACGATGCCGCTTAATTTCCGGTAGGCGTCCAATAATCTTCTCAAACTGGTCGCCTTTATCTGCAAGCACGCGCAGGCTTTGCAACGTCTTTTCGGTGAGGACAAAGTCCCCCTGGTCAAGAGCTCGCGATGCCCGTTCAAAAAATTCCGCCGCTTGATTCGCCTCTAACTGAGTTTCACGTCTCTCTCGTAAATTCTGAAGGGCATGCGCATGCAACACGTTACTTGGTTCTAGTGCAATCAACTCGTTGATTACCTTTTCCGCCTGCTCCAGCTCTTCTTTTTTTAAATGCTCTTCCAAGGCGGCTTGCGCGTTAATAAGCTTTTGAATCTTACCTGTTTTTTCTTTTGAAATGGCCGCCGTTCTTCGCTCCTCTTGAAGGGTAGGTATTTTCGTGAGGGTTTGATTCCCCCATGGGTCCAGCGGCTCGATGGATAACAGACGAAGAACAAGTTCCAATGCCTTATCGAGATCACCATCCTCACTCATGACTTTCATCGCTTCGGCCCTGAAATTCTCCACCTGCTTCTGTCGATCGGTTGTGTTCTTTTCCAGAAGAATCCGTGAAAATTCAGCGCGTAACTTCGGAAGATCAGGCAACAGTTTACGCGCCTCAGGATGATCCGGCATCTGCTTTAATGCGAGTGTCAGATAATCCGAAGCAGCATCAAAATCATTCTCAACCATTTTTGCTGCGGCTTCTACCACACAGTGATCTGCTTGGGATTGTTTGTTTTCCTTCTCCACCCTACGTTGATAATCATAATGTTGCTCCCTGAGTTTGATCAGATTGGTCACCGTTTCCCTGAGCGTTTTGCTATTGGGATGCAACGCCATTAATTGCTCGCCTATCGCCTCAGCTTGATCAAATTCGTGAACCCTGATGGCCTCATACATTTGGCGTTTATACACTCGGAGGATGGCTGCAAGCGCGAGGTTTTGGAGATTGAGATCGTCCTCCTGACCCAATTGCATTTCGAGCCATTCGAAAGCCTCGGTTGTCCCCTCACGGGCCAACATGCGCATAGCAACTTTACGAACGGCAGGTGATTCATCCTTGAGAAAAAGGGTTAAATCTTCGGCAATGCGCTCACCCGACCCGGCGTTGGAATCGAGATAAATGATACAATTGACCACCACAGCTCGTTGCTCTGCATCGCGTGTATTCCAATATCGTTTTAAGAGTTCGCGGCGAGTCGCAATAACCCTCGATGGGGTCGCTACAACACGTGAAAGAAGAGACTGTAACCGATGAAAATTTGATTCCAAAAGCAGTCGGACAAGAATGACCTGGCGGAGACCAATAGGCAAAACACTATTGAATGCCAGACCCGTTAAAAATGAATCATGTTCTTCGGCCAAACTGCCTCCGTTTCATTATATCAGGACACGCCTGAAATATAATCTTGCCGAATTGTAATAGAGGACCACTGCCAGAACAATGATAAACCATGATTTTTTAAAAAACGGAGGTTGTGAGTTCGTGTGATCCAAAAATCCGGACTTTAGATTAGAGGAAGATAGGTGTATATTGAGAATAATGAAATTCCGAACAGTGAACCCAGCAACGGAAGAAATCCTGAACGAATATGAAACACTGAGCCCCGCTGCCATTCACGAAAAGCTTAATCAAGCCGCAGCAGCCTATTCTCATTGGAAAAAAACGGCTCTATCGGACCGGTGCAACGCATTGCGTAGATTGGGTAAAGTGCTCGCCGAACGAAAAGAAGAATACGCAAGGCACATCACTTTAGAGATGGGGAAACCCATTACGAGCGCGGTGGCAGAGGTCGAGAAATGCGCCTTTGCCGCTAACGAATACGCTGACCGAGCTACAGGTTGGCTTGAACCTGAGTCTGTTCAAGCAGATGGATTAGAACATATCGTTCGTTACGAGTCCATGGGGGTTATACTTTCCATCATGCCATGGAACTTCCCATTTTGGCAGGCGTTCCGATTTGCCATTCCCGCTGTTGTTGCCGGCAATGTTTCCCTCCTTAAGCATTCCAGTATTGTCCCAGCTTGTTCTATGGCGATCGAAGAAGCCTTCCTCCACGCCGAATTTCCATCAGGTGTTTTTCAGTCCATTCTCGCAGACCACGATTCTGTCAGTCGCCTGATTCTGCATCCTGCCATTCGGGGCGTTTCGCTCACTGGAAGCACTTCGGCCGGGAAACATGTCGCTCAACAATCGGGAGGCGCACTAAAGAAATGTGTTGTTGAACTCGGTGGGTCGGATCCATTTATTGTGCTCGATGATGCAGATCTTGAGTGGACGGCCAAAAACGCCGCCCTTGGTCGTCTCCAAAACTGCGGGCAAAGCTGTATCGCCGCCAAACGCTTTATCGTTCACAAAAAGGTCGGCGATCGCTTTACCGAACTTTTCGCGCTACAGATGCGCAGCCAGGTTATGGGCGACCCACTTGATCCACACACGCAAATCGGGCCGATGGTCAATCGAGCGGGTGTGGAAGGTATGGAAAATCAAGTCGCCGATGCGGTAAATAAAGGAGCGCATATTGTCACCGGCGGTCATCGGGTCGCTGGGAAAGGATTTTTTTATCAACCTACACTCCTCACCAACGTGACTTCCGATATGGAGGTTGTTAAAGATGAAACGTTTGGTCCAGTGGCTCCTATTATAATAGCAGATTCCGATGATCATGCGGTGTCCCTCGCGAATAATAGTCCATTTGGACTTGGAGGATCCATCTGGTCACGGGACATAAAACGCGCTGAAGCAATAGCCGAGGAGATTGAATCCGGAGCCGTATTTATCAATTCAATTACAAAATCGGACCCGCGCATGCCCTTCGGCGGCATTAAGGAAAGCGGACTCGGTCGCGAATTATCGCACTTCGGCTTGCACGAGTTTACAAACGTAAAAGGATATAATCTGTATAAACACGGGGGATAAGAGAACTTTTCCGATTTTCCCTTGCCGAACGGTAGCTTCACCAGTTACATTCCGTACCCTTCCTAAGCCGATGTGGTGAAATGGCAGACACACAGGACTTAAAATCCTGTGCTCCGAAAGGGGCGTGCGGGTTCGAGTCCCGCCATCGGCACCATTTTCTTTATAATTCATTCTTACGGAAAAACATTCTACAAGCGCCCGGAAAATGTATAGTATCCGGATAATTGAGCGGATCTGCTGTAAAATCCGCATTCAACAAATCACAATAAATAAGAAAGATAGTCTGCTATGGGCGATAAATCACCTAAATCAAATCAGAAAAAATCAACACAAAAGAAAGCTCAAACAAGTCAGTCAAACCAAAAGGCACAAAAAGCCATCAGCGACAAAAAGAAGAAATAGTTCGCCGATGCCGAGCAGCAGAAGAGTTGAACCAATTAACCCCCAGCGCACTGCTTTTAGAGGCTTTGCGCACGTGTGATCGTCATAGGATCCTTTCTCAGTATTCATCGTATTTCGAATCCTGTGCTCCTTTTCTTTCACCATGTTTGAGGGTTATTCACTCAGTTAAAGAATTCATGGTCGCAAAAATAGTTTAAAATTCCTTTTGACACCCCCCTTCCCGCTCGCTAATTTAAATCCCCTTTTCAAGAAAGAACTTATGGCTACGTATTCAGCAAAAGCAACAGAAGTGGCGCGCAAATGGTACATCATTGACGCGCAGGACCAGGTATTAGGTCGTTTAGCAGTGAAGATCGCAGATACTCTCCGCGGTAAGAACAAAGCGATATTTACCTCTCACGTGGATACCGGCGACTTTGTCGTCGTTATTAATGCAGAGAAAGTCCGTGTGACCGGTAAAAAAGAAGACGCGAAAAGCTATATGAGCTTTTCCGGGTTCGTGGGTGGACACCATAGCGAAAATTTCGCAAATAGACGCGCACGTCATCCTGAACTATTGATCACCAATGCCGTGAAGGGAATGATTCCTCACAATCGCCTTGGTCGTCAAGTGATCACCAAGCTTAAAGTTTACAAGGGCACTCAACATCCTCACACCGCCCAACAGCCTCAAACTCTCACCCTTAATTCCTAATTTTGATGAAAACTACAACTGCAATCGCCACTGGGCGTCGTAAAGAAGCTGTATCCCGCGTGAAACTTGTTCCGGGCACAGGTAAAATCACTGTAAACGGCCGTGAGTTTGAAGATTATTTTCCCACGATCCAGTTGCAGAACATAGTTCTGGCTCCTTTTGTGAACACAGAAACAACAAAAACCTACGACACAAATATTAATACAAGTGGCGGTGGTGTCTCTGGCCAAGCGGGTGCAGCACGTCATGCGATTTCCCGCGCGCTCCAGAACGAGAAACCCGAATTGAGGGCTTCCTTGAAAAAAGCAGGGTTCCTCACCCGCGATCCTCGTATGAAGGAACGTAAAAAATCCGGTCAACCCGGCGCCCGTAAGCGTTTCCAGTTCTCGAAACGTTAATCCCCAATTACATATCCTTTTGCAAAACCCCGGCCATTTTTGGTCGGGGTTTTTCTTTATGCCCCATTGGGAAAATTTAAAAGGCAAAGCTTCCCAACTTCTAATCAGAATACGACAGAGCAATCCGCTCAGTTAATCCTCTTGTCCCACCTGACATACTTCCTGAGGTAGAAAGGTAGATATTGTCAGCCTCAATTTAATGTGTAAAAAGAGGAAATCATGACGTGGTATTATTCAGATGGCACAAATCAATTAGGTCCAATAACCACAGAGGAGATCAAAGCAAAAATTGCCTCTGGCGCTCTTCCTCTTAATACCATTGTCTGGAAAGCAGGAATGACCAATTGGACTCCTTTAAACAATATCTCAGAATTAATAGAACCAAAGAACGTTGAGCCGCCATTAACCCCAGGAACTGATTTGGTAGTATGCGCAGAATGCCAAAAGATGTTTCCTGCTTCCGAAACGATCCAATACTCTCACAAGAACGTCTGCTCCAACTGTAAACCGATATTTTTCCAGAAGTTACAGGAAGGCTTGGTTCCAGGCACAGCACCAATAGGCCCTCGCACATTGGAAGATGTCGTTCGAGATGTGGAGGCCGGGCATACAGACTTCAAGGTAGGTGATGCTTTAGAACATGGTCTCCGGGTTATGAAGGAGAATATGGGCATTCTTGTTCTGGCGAGTATTATTTATTTCGCAGTTTCCATTGTCTTCGGTTTGTTTCAATACATCCATGACGTATTTATATTCTTGGGATATATATTCAGCTTTTTTGTAACTTTCCCACTCATGTGTGGTTTTTTCAAACTGCATTTGCGCGCTTGCCGTGGGGAGGAAATTCAACTTTCGCAACTCTTCGAAGGTTTCGAATTGAGAAAATATCTTAATATTTTGGGTGTTTACGTAACAATGGCTGTGTGTTTCGTGCCGTTTTTTATTGGCGCTGTTCTTATTTCAATTCCACACAATAGGTCAACTGCCTTATTAGGACCCATTGTTCTACTCATTGGAGCCTTTGCTTCATTCTACATCATTATAAAATACTTTTTTTGGGTGCCCTTACTTATTATGGATTATAAAATGAATCTTTGGTCTGCCATTCAACTCTCAGGCAAAGGAACTCGGAATCATTGGTGGAAAACATTTTGGCTCTGTATCGTGAGTTATTTCATCCTTCTGCTCGGAGCGTGCGGATGTTTTGTAGGAATGCTTTTTACAGCCCCAATAGCAGTGGGCGCATTAGCATCCGTGTATGACTCCATTTTTGGGCCAAATAAAAAAGCCGAATATGAATAAGATTCTGCCTAACGAAATCACATGCCCAAAATGCGGAAATCCAATTATAGAGGCCTACCACAATACTCATCGTTTGGAGTCGTGCATATATTGTGGCCAAAAAAATATGGTGTTCGCCTTCCCGGCGTTACACAAATCAACTAATCAAACGGCGACCTCTAATCCAATCGATGAAGGTGATGCCGCCTGTTTTTTTCATCCTCAAAAAAAAGCCGTCATCCCCTGTGAGACATGCGGTCGATTTCTATGTGGACTTTGTGATATCAATTTTAATGGAAAACATGTGTGCGCAGCGTGCTTAGAATCTGCCAAATCAAAAAAGAAAGATGTCTCATTGGAAACGACGCGCACACGATACGATAACATCCTTATTTCATTGGCAATTTTACCGGCATTCTTTGTTTTTCCGACCGTTATCACCGGACCCCTGACTTTGATTTTGGGAATTTATTGGTGGAAGAGACCGAGGGGTCTTATAAACAAAGGAACGTTCAGTTACTTTTTAGCTTTATTCTTAGCCACCCTACAATGCCTGGTTTGGTTATCGATTTTAGCCGCTCACTTTTACAAATTAAATGGCCATAAAATATAAAAAATTAAGTAAGGGAAGAGGAGATTTTTTACGAGGCACCTATGAATTACATATGGGTGACGACCATTTTTTAACCGTTAGTCTCACCGGGTATATCGAAAAATATAAAAGACTATCGTTCGATAACATCCAAGGAATCATCATAGTCAGAACAATTCGAGGGCGGGTTATGAGCTTTATTTTGGCTGGCATCATGATTCTTGGTTTTCTGCCCGCATTCTCTGCTTCAAACCTTGGCGAAGCTTTATTGATGTCAATTATGGGGTTCGCATTTCTTATCTTTCTTGTCATTAACCTTATCTTAGGACCCACATCGCGAATGTACGTTAAGACAAGCGTTCAAAGTGAGCACATTGCGTCAGTGACCCACCTTCGAAAAGCCATTAAAGTAGCCAATAAAATGTCTCCTTTAATCCTCGCAGCTCAAAGTAAAATCGAATCTGCTCCTATCCCAGAAGAACAAGCAACCCTTTGATATGCCGAAATCCATCCCCCTAAGTTCAAGTCGTTGCTTTTATCATGGCTCCCGCGAGGCAGTGGCGCGCTGCCCAGAGTGCACTCGTTTTTATTGTCGCGAATGCATTAGCGAACATGATGACAAAGTGATCTGCTCAACGTGCCTAACTAAAGCCAAAGTGGCTGCCAAAAAACGATCTCACACACTCCTTCATTTCATACGCCCCATTGTAGCCGTGACGGGTTTTATCTTTTCTGGAATTGTGTTTTACATGTTGGGACAATCGTTATTACGAATTCCTACTGCTTTTCATGAGGGTACCGTATGGAACTTGGAAACCCTTTTCTCAGATGAAAAGTAAAAAACGCATTCGCGACGAGAAGGCGCCCCTGCAAATTATCGAGGAGGCCATTTTCGTCTTGAAACAGTGCTCTACCGCCGCGTGGGCTGCCTATTTTGCAGGGACAATTCCTTTCCTGCTTCTCTTTTTATTTTTCTGGGCTGATATGAGCCGAAGCCCATTTGCCGCTTCGCGTTGTACCCCCTTAGCATTTGCGCTTGCCCTCCTTTATTTATGGATGAAAACATGGCAGGCCGTATTTGTCAGGTTCCTTAAAAATGTGATTCAGGACAATCCTACTGAAGATTTTACCGCTCTCAAATTAGGAGGAATTGCCATTACCCAATCTGCCCTGCAACCGCTCTCCTTAATTCTTCTGCCTGTGGGATTTATTTTATGTATTCCCTTTCCATACCTAGTGGCACTCTTTCAAAACATTTTATATTTTGGTGATGGAGAAACAGCCTCCCTGAGGGAAGTCCTAGGAAAGAGTATGAGGACAGCAAGTGTTTGGATCGCACAAAGTTTTAAAGTGATATCCATCTTATCGCTACTGAGTGTTTTTGTTTTCTTGAATTTCGGCATGCTCGTTTATTTGATTTCTTCCTTGTTGGTGTCGTTCACAGGCATTAATACAATTTTTTCTACCGCATCCACTTTAATCTTTCTTAACTCCACTTTTTTAGTGGTCGTAGGTTCTCTCACCTTTCTTTGTATCGACCCACTCATAAAAGCGGTTTATGCGCTCCGCTGCTTTTATGCGGCCTCCAGAGCAAGTGGAAATGACCTACATGTGGACCTCAAAGTGTTAAAAAAACTGGCTCTTACTTGTTTCATTATTTACCTACTGACTCCTGTATCAGCCATTCATGCAGCAGAGGATGACTCACAAGGAAAAACTACGACTATCAATCAAACCGAGCTTAATCGTGAAATTGAAAAAACTGTGAGGGACCCTGAATTTAGTTGGCGCATTCCTCGCGATTCGATCAAGGAGGAAAATGTTATTCATCCGGATACAAATTTTCTTGATACGTTTTTTACGGATCTAGGCATTGCCATAAAAAATGGCATAGCCCCACTCAAAGCCGGAATTAAAAAACTATTTACCATGATAGGTGATTTCGGGGAATGGCTGACGAACAAAAAACTTAAGAAATCAAATTCATCAGAAAGTTCATTCTTTAACAGTGGCGGGTTAGGGTACTTAGGTTTAGGGGCGCTCCTATGTCTCGGGCTTGTTTTAGCCATTGTTTTAATTCGATATTTGAAAAAAAATTGGATAAAGGCCGCATCAGTAATCCCAGATATTGGAACTCCCGTTGTTGTCCCTGATATTATGCAGGAGGAAGTATCAGCAGCGCAATTGCCCGAAGAAGGATGGTTGCAAATGGCAGAAGAATTTTTAACGCGAGGCGAATATCGCCTTGCCTTGAGGGCTATTTATTTAGCGAGCCTCGCCATGCTTGCCCGAGTCAATCTGATCACTATTGCGAAATCTAAATCTAACATGGAATACCAGAGGGAATTAAACAGAAAAAGTCATGCCTTTCCTAATGTTTCGACAATTTTTGCTGAAAATTTGAATACTTTTGAAAGCACTTGGTACGGGTTACATCAAGTTGACTCTGGAACATGTGACACGTTTAGGAAAAACCACGACAGGATCAGGACCCATGTCGAAGGTTAAAAATACCAGCTACATCCTTATTTTGATCATCACTCTCGTGTGCATGGTTTACGGGTTGTGGCGCCTCCTTAAGGTGCGAATAGACACAGGCGATGTCTTCCCACCTTATTCGACTTTAAGGGCTGATCCATTGGGCTCAAAGGCTTACTACATTTCCCTTTCAAATCTCGAATCCCTTAAAACCTTTAGAAACACGGGGCCCCTTGACCGATTAAAATTAGACAATGATACAACACTTGTTTTTACCGGCGTTCAAGCCGAGGACTTTGCCTATTCTTTTGAGTATGATCCTCCTTTTCGCCTTTTTTTAGAAAGTTTTATCACAAAGGGAGGCAGGCTCGTGGTCACTTTTTTCCCGCATACCACAAAACCCGAAAGTGCTAGGTATGACTCAAAAACCAACGACACACAATTGTCCAAGGAAACACTCAACAGCCGAGAAAAACAAAATAAATGGCGACGCCTCGTGAGTGAGAAAAACAGAAAAGCTGGTAAAGCTCCGGAATTATATCTCCCCGTTCAAAACCGCTGGGGAATTGATTGGGATTTTCTAAAAGATCGCCCTGACATATTTGAAAGAACACATTTCGCAGAAACCGAAGATCGCTCGGACAGAGTCCCCTGGGCCACGGTGCTGCATTTTGCATCCCTCACACCGGAATGGACTACGCTTTATAGTTTTGAAGGTAACCCTGTCATTGTGGAAAGAACACTAGGCAAAGGGACAATATTATTTTGCGCTGACTCGTTTTATTTAAGTAACGAAGCCTTGGTTAAGAAACATAAACCCCGCCTGCTTTCAACCCTGCCCGGTTCTCATCGAATGATTATATTTGATGAAACACATCATGGAGTGGAAGAAAAATCAGGCATGGGAACCTTACTTCGGCGCTACCACCTTTTCGGACCCATTATTGCCGCACTCATCCTTGCACTTCTTTTTATCTGGAAAAATTCTATCTCCTTGGTCCGTGCCCCCAGAACGACCCAATCTTCAGGACCCGCTATTATTAAAGGGAAAGGCAATACCGATGGCCTGGCAAATATACTGAGACGCACAGTCAATCCACGGGAACTTCCTTTGTTGGCTCTCAACCGCCTTAGGTTGAATCGAAACTCATCCCGCTCATCTGAAGCCCAAATGGCAGACGCGGAAGTGATCGCCCAAGAGGAGAAGGAAAAATTATTGCATAAGGCGGACCCTATTTCAGCATGGAACCGAATAACTCGATTACTCAATACAAGAAAGAAAATATGACCACACCAGACACCTTAAGAGATACACTTGCACGCGCCCGCACCGAAATTGGAAAAGTGATCATTGGTCAGGAGGAAGTTGTAGACAGATGCCTGATCTGCATTTTTACCGGCCAACACGCACTAATCGAAGGTGTCCCGGGAGTGGCAAAAACGCTTCTCGTCAGAACTCTCTCCTACGTTCTGGGAAGCCACTTCAATCGAATTCAATTTACCCCCGACCTTATGCCTGCCGATATTACCGGCACGAACGTTTTTAACATGCAGAAAAACGAGTTCACTCTCATCACGGGTCCTGTTTTTACAACCTTTCTCTTGGCAGATGAAATCAACCGAGCCCCCGCAAAAACTCAATCGGCCCTGCTTCAAGCAATGCAGGAAAGATTGGTCACTATAGACCGGGAAACCTACCAACTTTCAGCGGGGTTCACCGTGTTCGCCACTCAAAATCCAATCGAATACGAGGGCACTTATCCGCTTCCGGAAGCTCAGAAGGATCGGTTCATGTTAAAGATTCGAATGAACCCACCTACTCGCGACCAAGAGCTTGACCTGGCTAAACGGTGCATGAGTAACGAAGCACCCGAAGCAGTACTTTCTTCTGGCCAAGTTCAACAAGTTCTAGACGAAAATCAGCTCGCTGCGATGCGTCAGGCCTTGGAACTTATTACTATTAAACCTGAATTGATCTCCTATCTCGTCGATATTGTCCGGGCCACCCGTTCGAGTGAAGAAGTACTGGTCGGAGCAGGTCCGAGAGCTACTCAATCGTTGCTGCTCGCCAGTCGAGCGTACGCTGCATTGGCAGGTAGAGACTTTGTAACGCCCGACGACGTAAAAACAATGGCCATTCCTGTTTTGGAACATCGAATTGTCATCCGCCCTGAATTCGAAATCGAAGGTGTCTCAATTGAAGAAATCATACGCCGCATCTTAGAATCTATTCCTGTCCCACGATAAAACGACAATGATCATCCCTTCCCCACGCCTCCTATTATCTTTTGCAGTTATCGTGTTGCCGGCCATTACAGTGGCATCGGTGCTCCCAGAAACTGCAATTCCTGCGTGGGCTGTGGTAATCTTTTTTATCTTGGTCGTATGTATTGACGGGCTTCTTTCAACACGCGTATTGCAGAACATAAAAATTATTGTCCCAGATTTGGTTAGAATAAGCGTGGAGAGATCCGGCATCATTCCTGTGTTCATTGACCATTCGTCCCCTCGCAAAATGACCTTACGTGCCGGCCTCAGTTTTCCTCCAGAAATTAAAGCCGATTACGAGAAATCACTCCTTTTAAATGAACAAAACGTTCGCACAAAATTTGAATGGCCAATCACCGGTACTCAACGCGGGGAATTCGCTATTAATTTTATTGGGATTGAGAGCAGTTCTCCGCTCGGATTCTGGCGCCCCCGCAAATCATTTGAGATCCTTCTTAAAGTTCGAGTCTACCCCAATCTTTTTAAGGAACGCCGCAAAATGGCCGCTTATTTCCTTAACCGCGGTCTCTTTGGGATGCACGCCCGAAGGCAAGTGGGTAAAGGACGGGACTTCGAGAAACTACGTAATTACGTTTCGGGTGATAGTATCGATGAAATTCATTGGAAATCCACGGCCAAACGCGGACATCCAGTAACGAAAATCTTTCAAATCGAGAAGACACAAGAAATTTACGTGTTGATCGACCGATCAAGACTCAGCGCTAGGTCAACCGATCCCTCGGTCAAAAGCGGCAACCGGGGACATCACTCCATTTTAGAGCAGTACCTTACCGCAGCGCTTATGCTGGGCATGGCCGCTGAAAAGCAGGGCGATTTGTTTGGGCTCGTTACATTTTCAGATAAAGTCGAGATCTTGATCCGAGCCAAAACTGGACCCCACCACTTTCATGTGTGTCGCGATGCCATTTATAAACTACAATCAAAACCTGTAACACCTGACTTTGAAGAAATTTTCAGCTCACTGAGGATTCGTCTTGGCAAACGAGCATTGCTTGTCTTTTTAACATCCCTAGATGACCCCATGGCTGCTGAATCATTTGAAAAAAATGCAAAAATCATTAGTCGTAAACATCTCGTCATGGTGACCATGATTAATCCACTGGGGTCTCGTCCCGTCTTTTCTGGGCCGGAAGTTGAATCCATAGATGATATGTACAAAAGGCTTGGAGGCCACATCTCGTGGCAAAACCTGCAGGAAACAAAAAGGCGGTTAAAACACAACGGCATTCAATTCAACCAAGCTGACAATGAAGAGTTTTGCCTCAAATTGGTATCCAACTATCTGAATATCAAGGGAAGACAGGTGTTATAATGATTATCAATGTTCAACACTTTGTTGCACAAGAAGAAAAGTATTGGCAGGAATTGGAAAGTTTCATGAATCGGTTGGATTTAAACCAAACTGAATTTTCGATTCAAGACATTGAACGATTTCATTACCTTTATGAACGCACTTCCGCAGATCTCGGAAAGTTAACAACCTACGCATGGGACCCCGAACTACGGATGTACCTAGAAAAGTTAGTATCTCGTGCGTATGGGGAGATACACGAAACACGGGAAAAAGGAACTCGGCTACGTTTTTTATCATGGCTGACAGTAGAGTTTCCCGGTGCTTTCCGGAGGCACCATGGGGCGTTTATCATGGCATGCATGTTAACCTTGGTAGGTTGCCTTTTAGGAGGTGGAGCAGTGGCGTTCGACGGAGATGTGAAACAGATTCTTTTACCTTTTGATCATTTACATGGTTCCCCAACTGAACGTGTGGCCAAAGAAGAAAGTGTCACCACCGACCGCTTGGAGGGTCACAAATCCACTTTTTCGGCAGAACTCATGGTCAACAATATCAGAGTATCCATTATGGCAATGGCACTCGGAATTTCATGGGGAATTGGGACAATTATCGTTTTGTTTTATAACGGAGTTATACTCGGCGCCGTCATAGTGGACTACATGTTGAATGGTCAGACACGTTTTTTGTTAGGGTGGCTATTGCCCCATGGGTCAGTGGAAATTCCGGCCATCCTCATCGCCGGTCAGGCAGGTCTCACTCTTGCGCACACATTAATAGGCAAAGGTTCGCCTCTAACCCTGAAGGAAAGGTTTAGACACACGGGTCGAGACCTAGTGACACTTATAGGAGGAGTCGCAATCATGCTTGTCTGGGCTGGAATCGTCGAAGCGTTTTTTTCTCAGTACCATGAGCCGTACTTACCCTATACCATTAAAATTATCTTCGGCTCTATATCTCTCATCATTCTATTCGTCTTTTTATATCGGTCCGGCTTGTCTTCAAATCTCGAAGCTGAAAAAGGTTGTCAAAAATGAGCCGGGCCACAAAATTACATACCGTTATTATTCAAACTCCAGAAGGCATATCCTTTTCTTTATTCATCGCCAGCCCCGTGAGTCGATTTTTGGCATGGCTCATTGATTGCCTAATCATTTACGCACTGGTTTATGTTTTGCAGATTCTTTCCCTTCTTTTGTTAATCATCAGTGTTGATTTTTCCAGTGCGTTTTTCATTCTCATGTTTTTTCTGAGTACACTTTTATACAGGATACTTATGGAATGGTATTGCCGTGGGCAGACCATTGGGAAAAAGGTGATGAAACTTCGTGTCATGGATATTGAGGGAATGAAGATCCAATTCAGTCAAATTGTGGTCAGGAACTTACTTAGGTTCGTCGATTTTTTTCCAATGTTTTACTTTGTCGGTGGCATAAGCTGTTTATTTTCGAAGTACGGCCAACGATTAGGTGACATTGCAGCCAACACTATGGTCATTCGAAACGCAGATTTTACCCCACCCGAAGTGAGTCAAATTAATGGGGGAAAATATAACTCTCTAAAAGCTTTCCCCCATTTGGCAGCACGCTTGCGACAAAATATTTCGGCTAGTGAGGCGTCCTTAGTTTTGCAAGCCTTGTCGAGGCGAGATCAACTGGAACCGGTGGAACGTCTTAAGCTCTTCGAGGAAATTAGTTCATATTTTAAGGCAAAAGTTGTTTTTCCAGGAGAGGCAATCGAGGGTTTGAGCGACGAACAATACCTCAGAAACCTGGCCGAAATTTTGTACCAATAAAAAAGCCAGCCTCTTAACAACCGCATTGAAGAATGTACTGCTTCTTATCGGTAAAATTTTTCCGACTAAACTCCCGTATTATCCTTACACGCGCCTCCTTGGATAATTCTTCCA
Organism: Verrucomicrobiota bacterium; assembly: GCA_034440535.1. Taxonomy (GTDB): domain Bacteria; phylum Verrucomicrobiota; class Verrucomicrobiia; order JAWXBN01; family JAWXCD01; genus JAWXCD01. Next base: position 43,613 of record JAWXCD010000101.1, read on the forward strand.
AAAAATCAAGGAATTGCCGCGCCAAACTCACTGTTTCCCGATACCTTGCCACGAGTACAGGTGATTCATATTCGTACGAGGCATTATCAAACAACCTCTGCCGAAGCCAAATTTTATCGCACCTCAGGAGTCTTCTCTTTTTTCTTTGGGCCGCCTTAAAAAAGCATAATGCAAGATACGTATCTATTTTGCCCTGAAGTTCCAAACCCACCAAAAAATTTTCGTCCGTGAGTTCTCTCGGATTCTCAAGAAATATCAATGATGCATGCACCGCATGGTTGATCTCCTCTATAAATGCAATGAGCGATCCGATGTTATGATCCGTCAACCCATTCACAGGATTGAACCTCTCTAAAGTTTCAATGACTTGAGCTGAATAATATATCCCCACTTTTAATTGACCTTCGTGGTGTCGCAAATAGGTCCGAGCCTCGGCAGACAGTTCTCGGCAATAAGGCGCGCACAGTTGTTCTAATTCGTGTGACCTCCCGCGACTTACTATAAATTCTTCAAAATTAACGCCTGTACAATAGTAAGTGCGTTCGAAGAGTTTTTGTATGTCTTTCAACAGACTCATGATGCACCAAATAAAACGGGGGGAGGTGGTTCACCCAATGTCAGAAAACGGTCAGACATGATGTTCAAAGCAAGTCTGACATTTCTAAAATTGTCTGATAAACACCTAAAAACGGATTGTAACTCCATTTGCCCTGCTAAGGGATGCGCGGAAACCGCCCGATAATGAGAAGTCCCCATTCCTTCATAAAAACTGACCGAAGGAGCGCCCCGAAAACGATTTCGATATTCGATCCTTTCGAGAAAAAGACCGGTCATAAAAAGACTGTAATTACCAATGTGTGCTTGTAAAACCAATGCCTGTTGAGGGTTTGCCTGCCTAAGCAAGATGAGCATATCTGATATATAACTAAAACTGGCCTCAATCATTTCCGGAACCGTTGTTAATCGGGCATTACTCGAAAATTCCGACAGCATGGAAGCAAGATAATCACTCACGTCGTAATCTGTTATTCCAGACGAAACGATGACTTTCCGAGTCAGTAAATAAAAATATAAATGTGAAGAAATGTTTACCTGATCGGAGGAGTCCAAAATGCGGGCCAAAAGCGCAGGATGATCCAACACTGAGTTGAATGTTTGCTCATCACCAATCAAAGAGTTGATCCTGAAAACGTCTTCAGGGGTCTTGGAAAGCGTCTCCACTATGAAGTTAATGTCTTCCTTTGAGAACTGAACCCGACAATTCGTACGGATCATTTTAGACTTTCTAGTACCTATAATACCCCAGAAGCATACAAAATACCATCAAAAAATATGTAATAATTGCGAAGGCCTCCTTCTCAGAAGATTACAGACGAGATAGTCTGGAAAAAGTCTCACATCAACGAATTTCCCGTGTGCCTTCAATTTATTCAGACACACAACCATTTGAATGCGTTAACTATCTATATCCTTTATAAGCACTTATCACTCAATCAATTAGCAGAATTCCCTTATTAATGATAAGTGACATTATTCATTTCACCTAAGATAAGCTTCTAATTAAGCCATAGTGTTGATACACTGGGTGCGAAGTCTTGGCAGACTTCAATCATTCATAAATAAATTATAAAAATACATATGAAAAAATCAACTAATGGGTTCACCCTAGTTGAGATCATGGTAGTTGTAGCCATTATAGCGTTGCTTGCTGCGATCGCCGTGCCCAATTTTCTAAGGGCACGAACACGCGCGCAAGCCACTCGAGTGCTCAATGACGTACGCATGATCTCCTCTGCGGCTGAACAATACGCAATAGAATACGGGCTATCCTCGGATTCAGTGGTAACGTTCAATAGTCTGATAGGCCATTCCTATCTAAAAAGTGGTTCGAGTATTTATAACGGTCAAACCGCAGTTTTACTTCCAACCGGTGGGACACTCGGTGATATCTACTCAGCTATTAGTCCGACTCGGAAACTGACTGTTGATAATCAATTACGTGCCTATTTTTTACCAACCCTCTCCACAGATGACCGAATTTGGGATTAACCCATTCCAAACTGCCCATTCCTTCAAAGCCACATTTTATAAAATGTGGCTTTTTTTATTGGGTCAGGGGCGTTTTGAACGTGGGAATGTCGAAGACCAGCAGCCATTGTCTGAAGGCCACGCCCAGCGTTTCGCCGGACCGTCGCACACACATGGGCAGCTTAAAAGTCCAACCGTATACTGACCACTTTGAATGGTTTTAATGTACAGTGGATGGTGTCTCCTACTGCGGTCGGTATAATACTTAACTCCTCTTCATTAAGATTGACCAAATAAGCCTTCTTAAATGGCAGGCCCGCTTTCAAGGTCACTTGTTGAGTGCCTCCAAAAGCTTCGTATAGCCGCACAATGAGACTCTCGGAATCCTCGGCACGTTTAACGGTGTCTATGACTACTCCGGGGTTATCAATTGAAAAGAACGACTTGCTATGGGTTTCTCCTTCGGGCCCAGTGACCACACGCAGTGGAAGATTAAACTGCAAGGATCGTTTTAAAACACCTGCCTCTTGCCAGTCTCCCCCATGCGGCATTAACGCATAACGAAATGTGTGTTCCCCTCTATCCGCTTTAGGATCGGGGGCATTGGGAGCACGCAAAAGCGATAAACTCATGCGTTTTCCGTGTATGGAGTACCCGTACTTGCAGTCATTAATCAAAGCCACTCCAAAACCGTGCTCGCTATAGTCGGCCCATTTATGAGCGCACACTTCGAACCGGGCGATGTCCCACGACGTATTATAATGAGTCGGCCGTTTTACGTGGCCAAACTGCACTTCATAAGTCGCTTCGGAAGCCCGAACGTCCACATCAAATTCAGCTTTCAGGAATTTTGATTTTTCTTGCCAGTTCACTTTGCATTCAAATTCCAAATAGGGATTGAGCGCATCCAACTTCACGAACTGTTCAATCTTCGAGTGACCAAAGGCATAGGTGAATTTTAAAGTCACTCGTAAGGGATGCATCTCAAGCAATTGCGCCTCAATGGCATCACCTACCAAAAACCGTTTTTCAAGATGAAACGCATCGACGTCCCACGCATCCCAGAAAAGGGGTTTGTCTTCATAGACCGCCAATTGCCCCGCCACAGTGTTATCGATCACTTCCCTGCCTGTGGTCTTATGGACCATACTTGTGACAAGACCCTTCTTAGAAATCCGAACCTTCAAATGCCCGTTTTCCAAAACATAATCATCGTTCTCTAACGAATATGAAACCTTCTCTGTGGGTTCCAATTCCGGCATCATATACGCGAACCCATAACTCGGAGCCGCCACAATGGTCAGTGATTTATCCGATAACTCGAAGACCTCCCTCCGGTCATGCCCGGATGAATTGACCACCTTGAGACAAGCATCTTCAGCGGATGTTTTCGTGTTGAGTTCCGGGATATAATTAGCCAGCAGTGTATGGGCCTTTACCTCGATGTGAGCGTAGTCTCGCAGGGTATCCTCGTAAACTTCTGTAATGGAAGAACCTGGAATAATATCGTGAAACTGGTTCAGCAAAACAAGGTGCCACAACGCACGAATTTCTTCTGCAGGGTATGTTTTATCGTCCAACACGCTTGCGACCGCTGCGAGGGATTCCAGTTCATGAAGGAGAAACTCGCATCGGCGATTTCCCTTTTTGACTTGAGCCTGGCTCGTGTATGTACCGCGGTGCAATTCAAAATAAAGTTCCCCCACCCAAACCGGCAGGTCTTTGGCATCTTTTTCAGCCCTTTGCCAGAATTCGTTGGTATGCCTGATTTTTGTCTTCGGCAGCCCGTCCACGTCCCCCGCCCTTTTTGCGATTTCAAGCATGGCACGCGTGGGCCCACTTCCACCGTCTCCATAACCGAACAAATAAAGACTCTCATTGGCTCTATCATGGTCTTTAAACTTCTTCACATTTTCGTTCAGTTGATACGGCGTAAAATCGGCGTTGTAGGTGTCAGCCGGTGGAAAATGAGTCAAGAGCTGCGACCCGTCCAACCCTTCCCATAAAAAGGTATGATGCGCAGGGCGATTCAATTGGTTCCATGACAACTTCTGTGTCAGGAAATAGCGCATTCCAAATCCAGTAGCAATCTGTGGAATCGCAGGAGAATACCCAAATACGTCCGGATTCCAGAAAGCTTCGCAGTGAATCCCGAACTCTTCCCTGAAGAAACGTTGGCCATAGAGAAACTGCCGGACAAGTGATTCCCCCGATGGCAGGTTACAGTCAGGCTCGACCCACGTTCCGCCCACAGGAATGAAACGCCCTTCTTTGACCGCCTTTTTAATCCTCTCATAAAGGCCTGGATAAAACTTCTTCATCCACACGTACTGAACGGCTTGGGACGCCACAAATTTGTAGTCGGGATATTCATCCATCAGCTCCAATGCCGTCGCAAAAGTCCGCGCGCATTTACGTTTCGTTTCGGCAATAGGCCAAAGCCAAGCTGTATCAATGTGAGCATGACCCACAGTGCTCAGTTCGTGCTGACTTTCCGCATTCTTCACCGCAAGCAGAGGGGTTAACAATGCCCGAGCCTTTGCCCACGTGGATCGATCCTCCAGAACAAGCGTGTTCACAAACTGATTTAATCCATAAAGCAATTGCCCGCGGCGAGGTATATCCTGCGGGATCGATGTCAACGTCTGCGCCAGCAAGGCCGCATCCCAATACATGTCCCAGGCCTCGCGATCGAACACACCCAGTTCGGCTTGGCGCACAGAAAACTCGGCTTTCTTAGGTTGCATATACTCATCAAGCACCCCAAAAAGAGCATTAGCCGCAGTCTCAATAAAAAAATCAAATTTTTTACCCACCGTCGCTTTGCGGGTCAGTACAAATTCCACACGGGGATCACGCAAAGGACTCGTTAACGGTCCTCCGTTACGAAAAGTATGACACTCAACGCTAAATGATTGCCTTGGCTCTCCGTCTACCCAAATCATTCCCTCTGAGCCCGTGTTCCATAAAAAATGGATTTCACGACCCTCAGCTCCACGCGGAACTTCAGCTCTGATGTGAAACCAAGTGGTGTCCCATAAGTTCCCTAAATGCTCACCCAGAGCCGATGGCGCATAGTTTTGTTGAATCGCTTCTGCATAGGGTATTCGTTCAGGTGTTTTATAAACGGACAGGGAAACTGGAAATTTTGCTGTGTAAAAACAAGTGCGAATTTCTTCTACAGCAAGTTCGATGCGTTTTACCGTGATGTCATTATGAGTCAACATAGCATTGTCAAAGGTCGAGGTTCCTCGCATTAAACCGCTACACCCCTAGGCGGCAAGAAGATAAATTTCATTTCAAAGCCATATTGTTCACGCTTTCATTCCTATTCCCAACTTCTCCAGTAACTCATTGGGATTAGATGAAATCTTCAATTGATCGAAATGGGTTTGGTCAATGAACTTATGTTCAACCATGTGCCGAAGGAATTGGATTAAAGGATCATAAAACCCTTCGACATTCAGAATCCCGTAAGGTTTATTATGTAACCCAAGTTGCCCCCAGGTCCATACCTCAAAAAACTCCTCCATTGTCCCAATACCCCCTGGCAAAACGATAAATGCATCCGCCCAGTCCGCCATGATAGCTTTCCGTTGATGCATTGTTTCCACAACCTCCATTTTAGTGATTCCTTTATGAGCCCATTCACGCTCGACCATGGACTTGGGAATGGCCCCATAGACTTCACCTCCATTGGCCAAAACAGAAGCGGCCAATTCGCCCATCAACCCCACGTTGCCCGCCCCATACACGAGTCGGATGCCCTTTTCAGCCAACTGCTTTCCCAACTCTCGAGCTGCTTCCTTGTAGATCGCGTGCGCCCCATCCCTTGAACCGCAAAAAACACACACAGATTTCATGAATCAATTTTTACGGACAATCGGGAATCAAATGAAGGAAAATGATCTCAGGTCAGCATCACGGGCCAAATTTTTGGGACCAGATAAAGGGCGATTATAAAGATGATAACCGTAAGTCCCGACCCGACTTTCAAAAAGTCGGTGAAACGATAACGACCAGGCCCGTACACCATAAGGCATGAGGGCTCGAGCGGAGTGAGGTAAGAACAACTCGCAGCGACTGCGATCATCATTGCGAAGGAGCGAGGGTTAAAGCCTGCCGTAATGGCCGCCTGAATGGCGACAGGGAAAATAACAATCGCCGCAGCTTGATTCGACATGGGTTGGGTCAAGAGGACTGTCAGCCAGAAAAATGTACCTAAAAGGACAAGAGGACCACTTTGACCTATAATGTTGAGGACATGATCGGCTAAATACTTCGCGGTGCCTGTTTCTTCCATCGCCACGCCAAGCGCCAACATACAGCCAATCAACAGGACCGCTTTCCATTCGATTTCACGATAGGCATCTTCTGGTGTAATGCAGCGAGTCAAAAAAATGAGCATGACCCCGAGAATGACTGCCACTGTCATAGGAATCAAACCGGCGACTGTCGCCGCAAGTGATCCCACAAATATCGCCAGAGCAATCGGGGCTTTTGCAGTGTTTACTCGGTGCTCCTCAACAGACGTCATCATCCGTAACGCCCTATTTTGTTGAATGTAATTTAGGCTTTCACGGGTCCCTTGAATAAGAAGCAGATCGCCGAGTCTCAAAGGAATCTCGCTAATTTTAGTCGTTTGAGTAACGCCATGGCGATTTAGCGCGAGAACAAAAGCTCCGTAGCGCTCGCGAAAACGAAACCCTTTTAATGTTCTATGAAGTAATGGCGATCGAGGGGAAACCATGGCCTCAACCAATTGAACGTCTCCACCCTGGAGATCATTCCCCGCAAACTTCGATTCTGCTTTAATATCGATTCCCTGTTCATCTTTTATTTTCAATATGCTATCGCGCTGGCCTTCTACAAGTAACATATCTCCCGCCTTAAGCATCAATTCTGCTCGGGGATTAAAATACTGCTCTTTATTCCGAATGACCTTGAGAACATTCAAATCCAACTTGCTTCCAAATGCCGCCAAGGCGAGTGTTTTACCTACCAACGGAGAACTGGGTAAAATCACAACTTCTGTCAGGTAGAGGTGATCAATCACGTTCTCCGAAGCATCCATCCCAGACGTGCGATCGGGTATTAGGCGTCGACCTATCGTGAGCACGTAAATGAGTCCTATAACGGCGATGGGAATTCCTACCGGAGCGAGCTCAAACATACCCATGGGTTCCATTTTGTACTTCACCATCATTCCATTAACCACAAGGTTGGTGGAGGTACTGACCAAGGTGATGGAACTACTGAGTATCGAGGCAAATGCCAATGGCATGAGCAGTTTCGAAGGACTAGTTTTAGTTTTCTGGGCGACTCCCAACACAAGTGGGAGAAAAAAAGCAGTTGCCGCTGTATTGCTCATGAACGCTCCTATGAGACAAGCGGCGACAATGATAATAATAAGAAGGCGTGTTGGATTTGATGATCCAAACTTAAAGAGCGCCGCCCCTGCTATATCCACAACGCCGGTCCGCACCAATGCCGCGGTCATGACGAGCAATCCAAATATGGTGACCACTGTCCCACTGCTAAAACCGGAAAAGGCCTGCTCAGAATTAATCAACCCTGTGCACACCAAAGAGATGACCACTCCCAACGCAACCACCTCGACAGGCCACCTCTCCAACCAAAAGCACAGGATCGCCAGTACGATAATGATTAGGAGGGTCAAAATGGCAAACGACATCATATCCCTCTCTAGAAAGTATCGCGCCTAAGTACCAACTAAATTAATTCTTCCGGCCAAAAATTCAGGGGCGCAAAATGTATCACGTCCCTGAACTTGGTAACCTTATTTACGGAAGATGCCAGCCACCACTTGGCCCACTGTCATGGCAACCATCGTCAAGGTGCTTGCCATACCTTCAACACTCAGAAGTGATGGAGCGGCTTCATGGGCTAACTCGTCTGATCCTTCAAACTGATTGAAAGTGGTATCATCTGGTTGTGAATTTTCACCGCCTTCGCCGTTACCGTTCAGATTATCTTCTGATTTTTCGTCCGTATTTTTGATTTTTGATTTCTTCGGGGTCTCGTCACTATTCTCATTTGTATCGTCCCCATTTTGAGCATTTGAATCGCCGTTAAACGTATATAAGGGATCACCCAAACTATCGTCGTCGTTAAACACGAAAGGTAACGTGATCGCTTCAATCACTAATCCACCCGCATCGACAAAGTTATTGCGGTTAAGTTCACCTTTAAGGAAGCTGATATTTGTATTCATTATCCCGCTAAAGTTGAAGATAAGTTCGTCTACCTCCGCGTCATCAAACACATCACTGTCCGTAAACCCAACAAAGGCGAGAAGAACTGTGTTGATTTGACTCAAATACTCTATAGCGATTGGGTTTTGATTCGTAAGAATATTTCCAACGACAAACTTTAAATATGAGAATTCAAAGGCCCTAATGTCCTGCCACCCGATTTCCAACACGTTGCTGTCTCTGAATACCGTCCGATCAACAGGCGAATAAACGTGGGTCGTTAGGCTTGGATCGTTCGGACGCATGGTCAGGATTCCGGTGTTAAACCGGCTCTGTATCGAAAGCGGCCCGCCTAATAAATCTATTTCATCGGCGATAAGGGTCGTGTTGCCACCGGCAATCAGATTGTACATGTACAGGTCCTGATTGTCCTGAACATTGAAAGTGATATTCCCCACGCCTGTTGATGCGTTTAAGACTGTAAGATCTGCACCTCCTGATTGAGTGAACTTAATGTTCCCGTTCACTGTGGAGATACTGTTGATCGTTACATTAAACGGAGTGATGTTCCCCAAGGAAATATTCCCGTTGATGGCTGCCACAGTAAAGCTACGCACACTCAATTCAATTTCTCGATTGTCACCAATTCCACTGCTTGCAAAGAGAATCAGATCGTCCGCTACAATATCCGCCACCGGATCTTCGATGACGTACTCATCAACGGCCCCATTTTTAGCCCAAATGAGTACATCACCAAATGATGTTCCTGCACTTACCAAACCGACTTCAATGTTCCCCGCAACAGATATGAGCTTGATCGAATTAAACTGAGAATCTGTTTGGGACACTACATTCACTGCAATGATTCCCCCACCGGCCAGAGTATCAATCCAACCGTTAGCCGTAGTCACATTGATAAGCCTGATGTCATCCGTTTCATTGATGTACACAGGTCCAAAAACAGTTGATGTGGCATTCAAAGTATTGAATGTCGTGTCCAGATTGCCGGTCAGGTTACCTCCAATATCACCTGCTGCAGTTAGGATCGCTGCGTTGGCTTGAAGATCCACCGCACCATCACCATTAAAGTCACGGATGTTGCCAGTCGTGGCTGTGATGGTCAGGTTGTTCGCGAGTATGCCCGCGCTCACAAAATCAACGAGCACATCACCCGTGTTTGCGGTGAGGGTCACATTGTTTCCGCCAATATCGTTGAGCGATTGCACGTCGAGCGCCGTAATCGTGTTCCCTGCGATAATCGTTATGAGGCCATTGGCCGTATCGATGTCGAGCAGGGTGATAATGTCCGTTTCGTTCAATACGATTGATCCGGTGTTAGTCGAACTTGCGTCAAGTATATTGAAGGTTGTTTCAATTCCATTGGCAGGAATACCTATCGAACTACCTGCGGTGAGAATGTTGTTATCACCAATCAAGTCAACAGCTCCATCAGAACCGAGTTCGTTGATGTTGCCCACGGTCGCAAGGAATAACAGATCCCCGTTCAATGGTCCCGCACTCACAAAATTGACGAGAATATCGCCACCGGTGCTGTTTAAGGTCACGTCATTAACGTCTGCGTCAGTGAGCGACTGAACATCAACGGCCGAGATGGTTCCACCGGCGTTGAAGGTGATCAATCCATTCGCCGTATCAATGTCATCCAACTGAATGGCGTTGACTTCATTAAATACGATTGCGCCAGCAGCATTGGAGTGCGCGGTCAACGTATTGAGCGCCGATTCAATATCAACCACTCCGCCGATCGATCCCCCATTGGCGATCAATATCGAGTTGTCACCAATCAAGTCAGGTCCTGCATCCGCGATATTTTCTTCAATCGAACCTGAAGCCGTCATGAACACGTCGCCAGCCGTTGCGCCTGTTGTGCTTGTTCCGTTTCCAGAAACTAAGTCAAAGGCAATGTTGCCCGTGGCGGTGAACGTGATGTCATTGGCATCGTTATCCGTCAAGGATTGCACGTCTAAAGCTGTCAGGTTTCCGCCAGTGATAAACGTGATTAATCCGTTCTGGGTATCAACGTCGGTCAACGTGATTGCGTTCGTCTCAGTGATCACAATCGACCCG
>JAWXCD010000102.1:0-9351 GCA_034440535.1 Verrucomicrobiota bacterium
GAAGGGACTTGCTACAGAGCTCAAGCTCTAAAAGAAAGAATCCCGACGGGACTTGCTACAGAGCTCAAGCTCTAAAGGAAGAATCCCGACGGGACTTGCTACAGAGCTCAAGCTCTAAAAGAAAGAATCCCAAAGGGATTCCGTCACACAGCCCAGGGTTGCTCGTCATCGAGAAACCCTGGGAAAAAGTTCACCCATACACAACCCCAAAGGGGTTGCGCCCGTTGTGCGGTTGAGAAAAAACGAGGAATCTAATCATTGACGTAGCTCGCATATTTTCTAAGGTGCAGAGTTTTTGAATTATATGGATTTCAAGGGGTTACAAGAAAAGGCCGAAGCATTGATCGAAGCGCTTCCCTATATGCAGATGTTCCGTGGAAAAACGGTTGTCATCAAATATGGCGGAAGTGCGATGGAGGAGGAAAAGCTGATTGAACGTGTCATTCGCGATATCGTTTTCCTCGAAGTCGTAGGGGTTAACCCCGTGATTGTTCATGGGGGCGGCAAAGCGATCACGGCAAAGATGAAGGCAGCCGGCTTAAAAGCCGAGTTTATGGATGGGTTGCGAGTGACTGATTTGCAGTCGATCAGGATCGTAGAAGAAGTTTTGGCGACGGAAATTAACCCATCCATCACAAAAAAGATCTTGGAATTCGGGGGCAACGCCAAAGGATATTCAGGAAAAGAGATTTTTCAGGCGGAAAAAATGTATCTCACTCGGGCTTCCGGTGAAAGAATAGATATCGGATACGTGGGTTCTGTAACCGGAGTGAACGTTGAGCCGTTATTAGATTGCATTAAGCACGAGCGGGTGCCAGTCATTTCACCTGTGGGCGGGGGGAAAGACGGGGCCACCTATAATATTAATGCCGATATTGCAGCAGGTGAAATTGCGGTTGCCTTAAAAGCGCACAAGATTGTCTATATTTCCGATGTAAACGGCATCATGCGCGACCCCACTGTGGCTGACTCGTTGATATCGACAGTGACGATCAGTGAAATCCAAACGTTAATTAAAGACGGAGTGATCACTGCCGGAATGATTCCTAAAGTAGACTCCGCCATAAAAGCCCTTGAGCAGGGTGTTGAAAAAGTTCATTTTATCGATGGAAAAATAGCTCATTCATTATTACTTGAGATGTTCACTAACGCCGGAATTGGGACGCAGATCATTCGTGGCGCATAACCAAAGAGGTCCTTTATGTCCAAAGAAGTTATTCCTTTATTTGATCAGTACGTGGTTCCATCGTATGGCAGAAACCCCGTCGTGTTCATTCGCGGTGAGGGCAATTATATTTGGGACGACAAAGGGAAACGATACCTCGATTTTGGCGGTGGCATTGCGGTGAATTCATTGGGTCATTGTCATCCTGCGATACAGCGGGCATTGGTCGAACAGTCTGCCAAACTTATCCACACCTCAAATCTTTTTTATACTGAGCCGCAGGGGTTATTAGCAAAGAAGCTTGTTGGGTTGATAGGCCCCGGGAAAGTGTTCTTTTGTAATAGCGGCGCCGAAGCGACAGAGCTATTGTTCAAGTTTTCGAGGCTCTTTGGGCATCTGAAACCCGGACAAAATCCAAGGGAAATTCAAGAGCGAATCGGAGCACCCGACAACGAAGTGCGTTATGAGGTGATTGCCGCCACGAACTCTTTTCATGGTCGAACACTTGGAGGAATTGCCGCAACGGGCCAGGATAAAATTAAGAAAGGATTTAATCCTCTCGTTCCTGGGTTTGTACATGTGCCCTACAACGATTTGAATGCAGTTGCGGCCAAAATCGGACCTCTAACGGCGGCGGTTCTTGTCGAAGGAATTCAGGGTGAGATCGGAGTGGTTCCAGCTCAGGCTGATTACCTGGTTGGGTTGCGTAAATTGTGTACGGAAAAGAATATTTTGTTGTTGTTTGATGCCATCCAGTGCGGCATGTGGCGCACGGGAAAATTCATGAGTTACGAAAAAATTCTTGAAGGATATCATAAAGGTCGGGAATTTCTCCCAGATGGCATTGCCATGGCCAAGTCGTTGGGTGGTGGATTCCCCATAGGCGCCGTTTGGTTTCGGGAACCTTACAAAGATATGATTTCCGCAGGCATGCACGGAACAACTTTCGGAGGCACCCCTCTCGCTTGTGCCGTAGCTTTGGCTGTTCTCGAAACGATAGAGAAGGAAGGGCTTGTTGCTAGAGTCCTCGAAATGGGTAATTACCTAAAATCAGCGCTCATGGAGTGGACCGGTAAGGGGATCATTAAGGAGGTGCGCGGCTACGGTTTAATGCTGGGCATCGAATTGGATCGTGAAGCTAAACCGTTCATCAGTCGGTTGTTCGATGAAGGGTTAATTGTTATCCCTTCCGGCACGAATGTTATTCGTTTACTGCCTGCCTATATTACGAAACGTGATCACGTGGGCGAAGCGGTGCGTATTATGAAGAAGGTCCTTGTTGAAACGGCAACAGACCAAGAAGTTTAAACTTTTCATTCCCCATTATGAAAAATCTTTTATCCATCGAAACCCTCGATACCGAGGACATTCATAAAATTTTCCAGCTTACGACATCGTTAAAAGCCACAAGAGGCAGCCATGAGCAACCCCTAAAAGGCCAGACATGGGCATTGGTGTTTTCCAAGTCATCGACTCGGACTCGTGTTTCATTCGAAGTCGGTATTCGTGAGTTGGGCGGAGAATCGCTCTTTTTAAGTGCAGTGGACATCCAGTTGGGTCGAGGTGAACCAATTAAAGACACCGCTCGTGTGTTGGGACGCATGATTCACGGAGCCGTGATTAGGACCTTCGCTCAGCAGGATGTTGTTGAGTTTGCTGAGTATGGCAAGATTCCCACAATCAACGCCCTGACCGATGATGAACATCCGTGTCAGATTCTAACCGATATTTTTACCTTCGGTGAAAAGACCCGGAAAACTTCTGACGTGCCTATTGAGGAAATCATAAGGGGCAAAGTGATTACTTTTGTCGGGGACGCAGCCTGTAACGTTCCCATTTCATGGATATTTGCGGCTGCAAGAATGGGTTTTGAATTAAGACTTGCCGCACCGAGCGCATATCTTCCGTCGAAGGAAATCATGGATCGCGCCGAAAAAATGAAAGTACCGGGGGCCAAATTTGTTCTGACAGAAGACCTCAAATCAGCGGTGGCAGGGGCCGACATGCTTTATACTGACGTGTGGGTTTCCATGGGCAAAGAAGCCGAGAGCGCTCAACGTCTTTTGGACCTGAAAGACTATCAGGTCAATTCAGACTTAGTTGCACTTGCTAAGCCTAGCGCGCTCGTCATGCATTGCCTGCCTGCCTATCGGGGCAAGGAAATCTCTGAAGAATGTTTCGAGAAACACGCCATCACCATCTTCGATCAAGCCGAAAATCGTCTGCACACACAGAAGGCTATTTTAAGTTTACTGAAATAACGCCCTCGATAGTCCCGCTGATTATTGTGTCGAACGCCCGACTTTCGCTACTGAAGCGATATTTCGCCACTATGTCCTTGTGAACCTTGAAGCTATGATCATAGGTCTTCACTACGGGCAGTTGACAAAGTCGGCCTAAGCGCCATTTGTATCCGGGCATATTTTTCCACCGAAATAGCGGTCGAACGCTAGGCGACCAACCACCCGTAACAGTTTACCAGTATCGCGAATAGGCTTGAATTTACTGTGGCTTCCAGAGGGTCTGCTTTTGTAGTGGATTGGTATAAACTGAACGGATTGACCAGCATTGAGTGCAGAAAGGGTGGCCGTCGAGACACAGGAAAATCCATTAGGAAGTTGTTCGATAAAGTGAGACAAGGATTGTCTTTTAAAAACCCGAAGCCCGCAGTTTAGATCGGGAATTTTTACTGCCCAAAGCAAAGAACATACAATGCAAATGCTCTTTTTAACGGCTAGCCTGAGGCCTGAAAGGCAGCCAAAGTCGAGAGATCGATAACCTATAGTTTGATCCCACTTGACGGCTTCCCTTGCTAGTTTGATCAAATCCTCAGGTTCATAAGTGTCGTCACCGTCAATCCAAGCCACAAGTTCGCCTTGGGCCTGTAGACTTCCCACCCGCCGGGCATGACCGCTGCCAAGGTTTTCCGGAAGGGAAATTACTTTAAGTCGTGGAATCAAAAGGTTCTCTAATAAAGGCCCCGTGCCGTCCGTTGACGCATCATCGAGCACAATGATTTCGTAGTCGCCCTCCCAATGGCTTTGGAGAATTAAGGACAATTTCTCCAAAAAAGGGAACAAGGCGACGCGTTCATTGTAAACGGGTATGACAACGGAAAGCGAAGGGCAGGAAAAACTCATGACACTTTACTCCTCATTTCATGAATCGCTTTTGGTCACTCTGGTTTTAGTTAATAAGTCATGCAAAGCCTGCTTAGACGCAGTCAGGGGCGCGATAAAAAGGCCAATCCCGAAAGTTAAAAGGCTGATCACACGGGCAAAAAACCGGCCAATGGCTCTTGGAAAAGAAATGCGGGCGCCCTCCAAATTGATAACTTTTAAACCAAATAGGCGTTTTCCAAAGGTGCTTTGGGCGGCGGATGATTCGAGGTAAGCAAAGTAACAGCAGGCTACTAGTATGCTGGCTAAGGAGCTTAGACCACCGACCACCACGCGCATCCTGAGTGTTTCAATAGATCCATCGTCCAGTGGTTTAAAGCTATTGACCGCCAGTTTGGTGGCCGCAAGTGGGATGATTAGGATAATAAAATCGATAACATAAGCTGCTATACGACGAAGAACGAAGGCGGAATCTGCTTGGTTTTGCATTTAAGTTTTCCTTTACGGGTTGGTTTTTGGTTAATTAAAGGGGTTTGTTTTTATAGAGAAGCAGCACGGTATTGTGCGAAGCTTGATCATCGATGAAACTGCCCCGTTTCTCGATAGCATCAAGAAAGAGACGTCCTTCGTCCATGGTTGGAGTCGACTTGATATGTGAGAACAAATACCAGATCCTCCCCTCGGGTAGGCTTCGAATTTCGGCGGCATAGAGGGACTCCCGATCGCGTGCCGAAATGCCACGGATGATTTTCGAGGTGGGAAGCCGGTATTGGCGACAATAATAATCAAAAGCCGGAAGGGCTCCGTAATATACGTACACGAAATCGTCCGGCATCGCTTCATGGCTGAGCCGAATCATTAGTGGTTTGATATCTTCATGAGCTATTGGGTTTGAAGATATGACCCAAGCCCCAAATAAAACAAACAAGATTAGCGCGGATCCGGCAACTGATCCCAAGACGAATTTGAATTTATTTCGACGATGACTGGAAAGTACTGTTTCCAGTGCGCCCGCGAGGATAAGTGCATAGGAAGGCAGTAGAAAAAGTAAAAACCTCCCAGTCACTGGATAAATTTTGCAGGCGCATGCCATTAACATAAGAACAACCGGTGTTAGCGTAAGAAGGAGAAGCCGAACCTTGCCTCCGAAAATGAGCACCGCGAGACTTGTTAGGGTTATTAAGGTGAAAAAAATAGGGACACCCAAAACTCCGGTGTGAAACTCATTGAGTTTGTCGATTAACCAACCAGGTAATGCCCTATTAAGTGGAAGGAAATTCTCGGCCCAGAATTTGTTTAGATACTGATTTTGCGATGTGTGCCGGAGAATCCATATAAAATGAACCAATATTGATGTAATAAACATCATCACTGCAAATCCGAAGCGTGTTACGGGTTTACGAAAGTCTTGGTAAAAGGCTGGGCCAAAGATGAAAAGAAAGAACCCGGGTATGACGAACAGGGCTGGATGCGATAGCCATGGAAGCACCATGCACAGGAGGAGAATCATTGCGAAATGGCTCCGCTTTTCCAGATTAAGAATTGGGGCAGCCATCATCAAGATCGATGAGGCGAGTAGATCGGTCGAATATTGTTTTAATTCTCCACTGTAGTAAATAGTCGTTCCGCAAAACCCAATCAGAACAGTCGCAAATAAGGCGCTGGGACCAGAAAATAATCGTCGGCTCGATTCCCAGATAAAATAAACCGAGAGGCATCCGGCAAAGCACGGAATGAGGCGAAGAGATATGTCGCTTTCACCGAAAATTGTCGTCATGAATTTCGCCATGAGGAGAAATAAGGGTGGGGCCACTTGGTTTCCATCAAGTGGATTGAATAACTCGAACCAGCTTCTTTGAACAATATTTAAAGCAAGTAGGGCTTCATCATGCCATAAGGACCGACCTAACCCAAGTTGCCACAGGCGGGTGGCAATAGCTGTGAGTAGAACAAGGACGATGAGTCCCTGAAAATACTTTTGGTGATTGGCCTGTAGGCCAGTGACGGGGGTGGAAATCATGGTCGGTTTTGAACCTCAAAAACTGCAAATTGATATTCCCAAGGGGATGTTTCGGTTATCAGGTGACTGGCGTTCTGAATAAAATACTGACTTTTAATTTCAGCTTTGAAAACTGGTTTAACCGGTGTTTGAGGAGGAATAAGACCGTGAGGTTGTTCTGTCAGGAAAAAAACCCGGTAACCGGAATGCGTCAGGGAATCAATGGTGGCGGCGACGACTCGATTGTAATCCTTTGCATCGATAGATTGTGGATTGGGTACGGTAAGCGCAAAGGTCGGTCGGTTGGCGAGCAAACTGAGGGGGCTGACCAGAAACGTTCCTGGCTCATCGTCACCGGTGAGAATCACGGCATTGGGTGGAAGATGAGAGGCCAACGTTTCGATCTGGTTGCGTATGTGTGGAAATACAAGTTTTGTATTGATGTCTAGATTGAGTGGGAGCGTCAAGAGCAAGAGGCCTGACACGATCACGGTGCTTGCCCAAGTGACTTTGGGCAAATAGCGAACGGCTTGTAGGCAGGCTACCATCAGAAGGGGCCATCCAAAAACTAATAGTCGGCGCATGGCGTACGGTTGAACGGGGGCATTGCGTAAATCGTAACAGATGAGAAGTAGGGCTATGAATCCCACTCCGAAAAACAGGATTTTATCCGGCGTGAAATCCTTCCACTTCCTCAGAGCCACAAAAATGCCAAGACACGCAAGGATCAATCCTGGGTGAGAAAGATACCAACCTATCCTGTTGAATGTATGTTCTCTCCAGCTTTCAATGACTGATTCCACGGGCCAGTAATAAAAGGTGTGGGGAGTCCCAAAATAAGGACGAATGAATGCCGCGTAAACGAGGATCAAGACCAGTGATGCCAGGAATTTAATTTCGTGCTTGGTCCAAAATGAAAGGAGCGTTTCCCGAAACCAGCCCGCTACCCCAACCATGAGCAGGCCCACCACAAGCACGAGTCCTTTCCCTCCAACCAGCATGGTGCACGACGAAATCAAATACGAAAAATCAGAACTCGCAAACCACATTCCGGTCACGGACGCCCCAGCAAGAACGCCAGTCAGTATAATCTTGTAGGGAACGAATCGGAAAATACTCAGCCCCATCAGGCCAACAGGTATCAACAATCCTTCGACTTTAATTAACGGGGCCATCCCCGCCATCATGCTTGCGACCCAAAGGGCTTTATTTGTGCGGATTTGCATAAGCCCAACTATGAGAAGCCACCAGATCAGCAATAGATTTTCCGCATAGTAGGTGCGGCTAAACCACAGGGTTAATGGATTCAGCCACCACGCTACTATCAAGAGGCATGCGGGATGGAATCCAAGCCACGGGCGAGCCATCCATCCTAGCATTAACCCCGTCGCCACAAGTAACAAGGTCCCTTGGTATTCCATTCCGATCCAGCCTGCCGTGGCATAAAAACCCGCCAGCCAAAGGGAATATACGGGGGGAAACATTGGAACGAGTGAGCCCTCTTGGATTCGCCAGCCAATGTGATGCTGGAACTCCCGGTTCCCGGCATAACCGGTAATCGGCTTGTTCATGAGAAAGTAGGCACGGGCGTCTTGGGGCAATGCCGACAGTACTGGGAATGGATGCTTATAGGTTTGTGTGCGTGCTATGTTGATAGCGGCATTACTGTAGGTTCCTTGGTCATCCCGTCCGATAACTCGTTCTGCCGGGACGGTGAAAAATCCCAGCACGACGCCCAAGGCAATCAGCAGGATGATGACATTAGGTAAGATCGTCGTTTTAGCTGGCACGTTTGAAAAAACATCAACACATGCTGCTATGACGACTAAGGCAAAAGAGACCATCACCAAAATTTGAATCCATACCTGCCACGCTCCTGCTATCAAGCTGGCAAGGGATAATGTCATGGTGAGTGCAAACGACAGCACTGACCATTGGACAACCTTCAACCTCAGGCATTGCCTAGTGTTTGTCCCGGCCGGATATTGATTTTCCGACTCAATAAGAGGCGCGGATTTGGAAATGGATTCGGCTGTCATGTGTCATTCCCGGCAATTCGTTCAGGGTCTGCCCAAAGACGACGTGGGCTGATAAATAATCGAGAAATCGGTATTGAACGCCCGTTCCCGCACTCAATAACTCTTCGTAGGCAACTTGCCCTGCTTGAGGTTGAAGCAAATGAGACGAACCATAATCAGTAAAAACAAGTAACCGGAAATCGCCTGCATTCTTCAATCCCACTTTTTTCATCAGATTTGGCGAAAGCAACTCGGCTCGCAAGTTAACACCTTCGTCGGAGAGAATTTGATTTTCGTTGTAGCCACGTACGGAGTTAATTCCGCCTAGGGCGAATTGTTCAGTCGAGAGCAGAGGTCCTGAAACCAGCTGGCCTTGGGCTTTCAGATTCAACACCATTTCCAGAGGCAACTGTTGGCTGCGGCCCACTCCCCAGTTAAAATTCCAGAACGTCGGGTCCGCTCCTGTTCTGACCCGCGTATAATCTGCAGACCGATCCGCTCCCACGAGGTTTCCGGGCGCCCCTGAAGCAATCAAGGTCAGCGATGAGATGCCCCATTTATCCTGCAATGTACCAGCATACTGGGTTTGCAGGGAGAAGAGACCCGTTTCGCTTTCAGTCACAGGTGTCCCGGCTAGAGAAAGGTTGTTTTCCGAAAACTTGTAACTGGGTCCCCAGCTCAATTGATGCGTCCAACCACCCCATCGCGGCAAGATATGCGTGTACTGCGCCGAAGCTTGTACGCCCGTTCCGCGAAATTGCAGGTCGTCAAGGATCACGCTGGAGCTGGATTTCGTATAGGCCGCCTGAAAGGAAAGGGAGTCGCCGGTTTGATAAAAAGGGATGACCCAAAATGCCGAATGACTTTGCGACCGGTCAAGGTCGAACTCGCTGGAGGTACCGAGATTGTAGCCCAAGACTTGTCCCGATCTCCAAAAATCGTGATAACGCGCGCCCAAATCCAACCGCAATTCATCGGACGAAGCGGTGCCGGGATCGGTCATGGTAATCGAAGCTTCAACGGGGAACCGGTCACGCACGGAAAGCGTAA
>JAWXCD010000103.1:0-4214 GCA_034440535.1 Verrucomicrobiota bacterium
AACACCGATCTGCCAGCATCCAGCTATGGAAAAACCCGCTTCCAGCTTCAAACTCCGGGCGAACGTCCCGGTGGGCCACAAGCGATTTCCTATCAGAAATTCCTAAAAAATCACAATACCTGTGCCTGATTTACGATCAACAAGATGAACGTTTGCAGAAATCATTCTGCAAACGCCGATCACCACCGTTCACCAATCCACGGTGGACGTGGAGAAAACATCAAACCCAAAAACTAAAATCAAATGAAATTCAATTCACAAACAGAAAAGCCAAAAGGAGCAGTTTTGCTCTGTCAACTCCTTGCGGTTGCCTCAGTTCTCACAATGCTCCCGTCTTGCGCGGCACCAGCACCGGGCTCGCTGACCTATCAGCCCCGTATGACTCCAGAAGAGCGATCTGCGTCACAACAACACATCGCGCAGGTCGAAGAGGTTGGACGGCAACAACGTGCCCGCGAGCTAATGGATGAAGCAGAGGCCAATGAAGTAGCAACCCGGAATAATCCAACAAGTGTCAGCACAACAACAGTAACACCGTTCTTCTTTTGGTAACGTAGATTTAAGAATATCCCATATTTATCACATTCAACTAAAAAACTATACACATGAAAATCAGAATACTTCAACTCGCACTAATCGCATCAATCATTCCGATGGTAGGCTGCACCACGGTGCCTAGCGTCGGTAGCTATGGAACGGGTTCCGACAGTGCCTTCGTTAATGACGCTCGCGGCAGGCCGGAATCGGTCACCAGTCGGGATCAACTTGCAAATGCTGAACGATCGCGGAGAAACGTCCACGGGGAACTCGAACTGGACAAGGCCAAACGAGAAGATTTCGTCGACCGGGTTAGAACGCCTTTGAAGGTTTTGGATGGGTTCAGGGGAAATGTGCGCTGGTAAACAAAACGCATAACGATAATGCAACGACTCGCATGAGTAATCATGCGAGTCGTTTTTTTTTTCATCAACTCGGTTGACAGGAAAAGTTTATCATCGGTGCTTGATAATTGTTGCAATAGAAATCGCAGTCGTCCGATCTCTTTTTGTAGACACAAAGAGCGTCCAATTATCAAAAAAACAAATCCAAAAACAAAAATCCCATGAAAAAATCCATTAGCAGAATGTTACTCATATCAATCTTGGCAGGAATACAATTCCTGTCACCCAATTACGTCGTTGCTCAGGAGCAAGCCCCGTATACCAACAGCACCGTCGATGCGACTGACCGTGCGAGGATGGAGCGGTTTAACACATGTCTTGTCGGGGTTGTCGTCATACAGTGCGTGGTCGTCGGATTTATTGCCGCGGCTGAAAAAGCGAGCGCTAATGGTGATTTATTTGGAGCGATTGCCCACTCTGCGGCGGCGGAGATCGCTCGTGCAGGTCGTGACGAAGCAATCTTAAGCGCGGTGATCGAGGCCATGCCTACATTGACTACCGACCAAGCCTCGGTGTTCAGACTGTTGCTCTCGATGGCCATTGATGGGAAACTTACCAGTGAGGGGATCGCCGAAGAATTCGCGATTGGACGCGTTCGTACGGAGTTCGCTAACTCTGATCTTTCAGACCGTCAAGTCGTCGAGATGGGAATTCTTCTCTACTCAATTGTTAGCAACCTTAAAAAATAAACTTGAGGCACGAAAAGCTAGAAACCCAACAAACAAAACTATGCCTAAATTCCCTAAATGCTCAAACGTTGTCGCGATGGATGCCGACTTCTGTCCCCGATGCGGCAAAAAGAATCCCGGAAAATCTCTCGTCACTGGTATCGTCTGCGCAGTAATTCTGATCGTCGTGCTTTCGCAATGCCAATCTAAGGCTGCGACCATTCAATCGTCAGCTACTGCGCCTGTTCTCGAAATGTCGATTACTCCGCACGATCTATCGCTTCAATCCTCCGAATCCTGATTATGACTCACACAAGTCCGCCAAGAGATTCAGATGATTGGATCTTCACTCATCTACTAAGTAAAAAGACGTTGGGTTTTTTCTGGCTTTCTGTTCGGCATCAGCGTGGGAATGGGGCGCAGCTATCCTCTTCGCACCCAATGAGGCCGTGGTAAAAGCCTCCGCCAAAGCTCAAATCGTTGAGCAAAGCCGGGCGACCGCCAATCCAACTCAACCGGAAAGCAATGCCCGCCTCGAACGACCGCTTGAACGTTCGCAATACGCCAGACGGGGACACCAGTAAGGTAATGTTTAGCCTGCCGCCATTCTCGCAAGTTCGGGTATTTGGCACGCCAAGAAAAAATGATCGCGACCTTTGGGTTCAAATCGAAACCCCTTCCGGGGGAAGGGGATGGGTGAACTCCGTGTTCCTTCAAAAGGTGCAGTAACTTTTCTTGCCGATTGACACACTTATGAAAACTCCAAAGCAACAGTTAGGAACATGTCTTCCCTTGGGTCGAGCCATTGCCGATCCCTTTGAAGCAAAAGGTATCGTCGGATTTTCCCAGCCCGCGAAACCAGCGCAATGCAAGAAAGTGAGGCAAAAAATGATTCTTCAGGAGAATCCGGAGGCACATGGAATATGCATTGGATCTACTGGATCGGGCAAAGGCACTGCCTCGGCGATAGTTCATGCGCTAACTTACCCGGGAGCGATGGTGATCGTGGATATCAAGGGAGAGATCTTCGAAACCACTCATCGCCATCGTGAAAGCCTTGGTCCAGTTGTAAGACTGGATTTGTCTTCAAGTGGAGAAACATCCGACAGCCTCAATCCGATTGATGGTGTCAAACTGGCAAGCAAGTCCCCTGAAGAAGCTGCATTATTAGCGACTCAACTTCTGCATCCAGACCAGCCCACAGGTTTGACAAACGAAAGGGAGCCGTTCTGGGCAAACAATAGTGATGACGTTTCTTCAAGTATTCTAAACGCGATCATGTGTGTCGAGTGCGTAGAAAATCATCATTTCATTCGATTGTATGATTGGCTCAAAGACGACGACGTGTCGTATAAGCTCGCGGTTCTTCTCGATACGACCAAAGATCTTCCAGAAATGGCAAAAAAAGGAATTGCCGCATTCCTTCAGATGCCAGATGTGACGCGTGGTGGAGTTCTCGCTACCGCGCAACAACACCTGAGGCTGTTGGGTGATCCTGGGGTTCAAAGGGCACTAAAAACGACATCTTTCGACCTGCGGGCATTCCAACGGGACGAAGTAATGACCATTTATATCATCGTTCCACCACATAAGTTGACCTCGCACAAACTGCTGTTTCGAACATGGTTTTCGACCCTTCTGAGTGTCGCAATGACAAGGGAATATAAACCCGAGGTGCCCACTCTCTTCCTCCTGGATGAAGTCGCAGCTCTTGGACAGATGGATGAGTTACGCATAGCCTTCACTCTCTTGCGCGGCTACGGGGTGAAAGTGTTCATCTACCTCCAATGCCTTTCTCAACTGAAGCGTCTGTATCCGACGGATTGGGAAACATTTGTAAATAACGCCGGAACGATCCAAGCTTTTGGAGTCACCAACAACCTTATGGCCCGCCAACTCAGTGAAGTTTTCGGAACAAAGACACCAGAGAACTTCCTGACGATGGGCCCCGACGAGCAGATGATACTTCATCACGGGGGTAGGGTGGATCACTGCCTGAAGCTAAACTATTTGAACGACCGAATGTTCAAAGGGCTTTTTGACGCGAACCGCCGATACTCCACGGAGAGGTCCTGGGTTAAGCGTCAGAACTCGGTCCGACATGTTCGGAGTGATTGCGAATTTCGCCCTATTTAACCGAGATCCCATTGTAAAATGACAAACGAGCACAAAAATATCACACTTCGATGAATTCAAATAATAAGCAACCAAGAGATTCTGATGAGTGGATTTTCACTCATCTCCTAAGTAAAAAGACGTTGGTTTTTTTCGGCTTTATGTTCGGCATCAGCGTGGGATGGGGCGCAGCCATCCTCTTCGCACCGAATGAGGCCGTGGTAAAAGCCTCCGCCAAAGCTCAAATCGTTGAGCAAAGCCGGGCGACCGCCAATCCAACCCAACCGGAAAGCAATGTCCGCTTTCAGACGGCGGCTCGTGATACGCCAGAGACACGGGCGAGGCGTCTCGCCTATCCACCCGAATCGATCATGGGTAAGCCTGTCCGCGCAATTGAATTCTTGGGAGCGATCGCGGATTGGGGAAAGGAGGATTTGGACGGAGCGATTCAATGGCTTCAATCTGCAAACCTGGGAGACCAGACCGGTAC
>JAWXCD010000104.1:0-18977 GCA_034440535.1 Verrucomicrobiota bacterium
AAACCAACTTGTACCCAGGGTTTCTCGAGGACGAGCAACCCTGGGCTGTGTGACGGAATCCCTTTGGGATTCTTTCGGAAATGGTGATGCCCATACAATTAAATCCTAAGTTTGTCGGTCCCGCTTTCGTTTGTCATGACCTTCACAAGCCCATCGACCCGTTTGGCTTTTACATACTTCCGCCAATTCCTTTACCGACTTTTCCTTCTCATCATTTAAAAATGTGGATTGTTCGCGAACCCTCGCGAACGAATCCCAAAGGGATTCCGTCGCACAGCCCAGGGTTGCTCGTCCTCGAGAAACCCTGGGTATATGTGGAAAAATCCACACAACCCCAAAGGGGTTGCGTCTCAATTTAAACGAGCGGGAATATCTGCAAGTTTCCGCCATTAATCCCAGAGGGATTCCGCCGAGCTCCCGAGTGTAGATCGTCAAACTTTGGAGATGATTACGGGTATGTTACTAGATTTATAACAGTTCCAACTAAGGCGTTCTGACAACAGTTCCAACGCCTGGCACGATATTACCAAAAGCTCCATTCGGTGCCGCTCCAGTGCCGCCACCGACGTTAGGACCACCATTCAGAGGGTCGTTGTAGTTATGGAGCGTTGCAGAAACTGTGGTGTTGCCCGGTGCAATCACATTGACAGTATGACTTGGATCAACCAGGACCTGAAAAGCATTCATCACAATGGAACCAGACTGCGCGTTTAAAGTGGAAACCCCCGTGTTCTGGAAGTGAATTGTGCCACTGCCCGTATTTGCCAGAAGTTGAAGTGTTTGATTGGCATCAAGAATGGAACCATTCCGAATGATGAGCGCACCGCCGGGGGCAATGGATTCAAGCTTGATTTGATTGGCCACAAGACGAGCGTTATCGAGCGTGATGTTTTGCGAAGCGCTCACGTCGATTAGCCCATGCGAGTCAGCCGAACCAATCGTATTGGTCCCAGCAGAAATCAAGACATTGGTACTCATAGTGACGGACCCGCCGTTTGTGGCGAACATACGGATGGCACCGCCATTCGCAGGGAGCGCGGTAGCATTTACGAGTGCCAGAAGTTGAGCTGAATTTTGGATTTTAATTCCTGAAGCGCTATTCGTTGCTCCACTAATAATATCTATTTTACCGCCCATCCCAGCTTCCATCGAACTCGCATATATGATGGTATTGTCGACCTTAACAGAGCCGTTAGGAGCGGCCACCGTAATCACTCCGCCTGTTCCTCGGGTGGACCCGCCAAACGCCCCATCTTGGGCTTGAATCATACCCGCGACATTTGTAATGAGGACACTCCCATTCAACGAAGTTAAAGATATGTTTCCCCCTGGTCCAGGAGTTCCAACTGCTGACACATTCCCACCATTGGCGTTAATAGATTGAATCCCGCCCGCCCCGACATTACCCACGAGATCACCAGATGAGCGGATGGTGACGGACCCGCCTTTTCCTCCGTTTTGGCTTGAAAAAGGTGATCCACCGCTGACAGAAATAGGCCCAGCGGTTATGGTGCCGTTCGTAGGTGTCACAAGTGTATTTATATTAATTGCCCCCCCCTGTGCAGAAAACCCATTTGTACCGTCCATATTCACGTTGGCGACCGTGATATTCGACCCTATTGAATCAAGGAAAATCCGACTACTCGCGTTAGTCGCGTAACCCACCATGTTAATATTGCCATTGAGTGCTATGGGACCAGTATCAGATCTGAAAAAGAGGGTTGCTGTGCTCATTGGGGCGGTTTGAAAAGGGTTGAGAGAAGAAATACCGCCCGCACCCGTTGCCGTATTCGTTTGAAATCCAACAAACACAAACGGACCGCCGCCTGATGTATAGGAAATGGTGTTTGCTGTGGTGTTGAAATCACCGGCCATATCAAAAATACCCGCGCCTGACCCGAAAATGACGTTGCTTCCAAAAATGGTTGTGGTTTGTCCCGGTCCATTCCCGGAAATACCATTGAGAATTGAGATAGTGCCATTGGGCGCAATAACGCTTGATGCACCAAAAGCCTTCATGAATGACATGCTGCCATTGGTTGACGCAAGGCTCATGTTATTTCCATACGCTGAACCAAAATTAATATTGGAGTTGGCAGCGATGGAAACTAAACCGGTGAGTGATCCCCCTGCAGCTGTGAATGTTCCTCCTGCGCTAATGGTTCCGTTCGTGTTGTAAACAAGGACATTGTTGAGAGTCATGTCGTTACCAGACACCAAGGTGAGGTTGCTTTGGGAAAAGCTACTGTTGATCTGTAGATTATTTCCAGCATTCACTGTGTCGCCGTCTCCGTAAGCCATTAAAAAGACATTGCTGCCTACCACTATATTAGTGTAGCCGTTGATCACTGAAAAATTTTGAAAGCTGGCATCCGGATCAGTGACAAAAATTTGGCCTTTTAATGAAGGATCAAGGTAGTAGGAAGTGACACCTGCTAAAGGCATGTTAGTCCCTGTTGCCACGATCATGGTAAAGTTTGATAACGTCGGCACAGTAAGAGCGGGCGCGTAGATCGAACTTCCCCCGCCGTTGGTTGTGGCGTTGAGACCACCTGCGTATGTAAACGGAGCGCCGGAATAAATAAAATATTCGGGGGCTATGAGAGTTGACGAATTAATTTGATTACCAGCAAAAAGCGTCAATGAATTCGTCGCTGTGATTGAGGTGGCATTGATGTCATTGCCAGCACTGAGGGCCACGGTGTCTCCCGCTAGGCTTTGGACAAAAACATCCTGACCCGCCCCTAGGTATATGCTCCCAGCAGAAAAGGCGATGTTAGTGGCTACCACGCTACCCGACACACTCTCGATCGATATGTCGTTCGCAGAAAAGTTGAACGGTCCCGCAGCGCCAAGATGGACATCTCCTACAGCTGCCATTCTTATTTTTGCGGCTGTAATGTCGGCATCAATCATCAGATTGTTGCCAGCTGCAAACTTTACCGTTCCTCCGGGCAAATTGATCCCAAGGCTGTCTGCGTAGGTGAGGTCCCCAAAACGCGCGTATGCTCTTATGCCCCCGTCTGACCCTGAGAAACTGTAATTTGAAATATCAACATTACCAAATGAGCTCATCAAAACTAAAGTTCCGTCTCCCAAGTCGACTGAGCCTGAGCCTGAGGTATAAATGTCCCCAAAGGCCACTAGTGCGACATCATCTTCAGATCCCACAACATTTGGGTTTCCTGCCAGTTCAACTGAATCAAATAAATAAACGGCTGCGGTTGCTGTATTCTCAATTTCATTAAAAAACTCATCTAACGGAGCGGCCTCGCTTCCGAAAGCAAAGTACGTAGGCGAACCATCAGTGTCAGAAGAATAAAACTTTCCTTGGTCCACTACCCCATTCGACGTGATCGTTGGATTTTTTGTGTTGGGATCGGCGTCTGTATTAATTGTCGTGCCGCCTCCAATCACGTAAGGGTTCCCAGCAATCAATGTAAGGTCCGTATTGCTAAACCCCCCAAGGATTAAACCCAAAAACGCAAAAAAATCTTCGCTTGCTCCATCGGGTAGACCGAAATCAGCATCAAGCGGATCCACTTTAGAAGGGTCATTCACGGTGACGGAATCTTTTTGAACCACTAACCCCGTGTCTACGAGCTCTCCGCTTGCCTTTTTCTCTTCTTGGACGGAAACTTCTTTAAGGATTAGTTTCTCGCTTGATAGCTCTTTTCGACCGCTCCCCCCGTTGACGAGTTTACTGCTGCGCATAATCGTTTGCAGGTCTACGTCAACGACTGGTGGTAAACTTGTGGCGCCCACAGGAATAATAATCATCTGTCCTGGTTTCATTTTTGCTACGTCCTTATTATTGCCAGGCAACCCCACGTTCATTGAGCCTTCGAGTACAATCATTTTTGTCAGGCCGTTCTTATCCGTTTCCAACATGATTGTGGTTCCGGTGACTGCGGCGGTGGCTGCGGCGGTGGCAATTTTTGCCCCTCCGGATCCCTTGGGCACTTGCAATAACATCACTCCGTCTTTGAGCGAAAAATCACGGGACCCTTGCTTAAATGAAAAAATGGCATTTGAACCCACGCGCGCCAGTGTCTTATCCTGGAACTCAAGTTCAACGAGCGATTTTAAACCGGTTTTGATCACGTCTTTCCCGTTGATGACGTCCTGCACTTTGGCCGGTACGGGGGCATTATTCCTTACAATTTGAACGTCGTTTTCCATTTTCTGGACGGTCGCTTTTTGAAGGAGCTCCGCCTGAACTGTCGTTCCACATATCGCGGAAACGAGAACACCTAAGATGAACCTGTTTTTCATTTTTATCGCCATTTAGAATTTAACGTTCAGCGCGAGTGATCCGCCGACGTTAAATACGTTGTAATCCCCAGCCACCAAAGTGGAATCGTTCGCCGTAAATGAAGTGAACCCTTTCAAACTTGTATACGGTGTGAAATTCCAATTAAAACTTCCGCCCACGACTTGATTGTGATCCTCACGAAACTGGTCGAGGTTCTCGGTGAAGGTATATCGATAAGTCAATTGCGCAAGGAGCTGGCGCGTGATGTTTACTGAATATCCAAAAAAGGCGGCGTAGTCACACCGGTCATCTGTCGTTTTAGATGGATAGGAAGCATGATAATCAAATTGTCCACCTAGGTAAGCCAGGTGTCCGGGCGCGATTTGATAAGGTATGTACATGCCATAGTTCAAATCGTGCTCGCGGTAAAATTCGATGGCTGTGTTTTCCGATGTAAACCGAGAGTGCGAATAACCGGTATAAACGTTTAAACCCATGGCATCGTTAAACACTTGCGTGAGTTGGACCCCGCCCGCCAATGTGTTAAAATCCAGGACGCTCAGGAAATCATAACGGAATATCTGCTCGCGCGCGTAAATTTGCGCGGTGAAATCGCCAAATGTATTTTTGATTTTGGGAGTCATGGACGCCGAAAAAGACCCCACATAATAAACTTCACCTC
The DNA here is from genome assembly GCA_034440535.1 of Verrucomicrobiota bacterium. Lineage (GTDB taxonomy): Bacteria > Verrucomicrobiota > Verrucomicrobiia > JAWXBN01 > JAWXCD01 > JAWXCD01. The sequence goes on from JAWXCD010000104.1 coordinate 4,938, forward strand.
GGGTCACATTTCGAGTCAGGAACACGTTGTCGGTGTTGACGACCATGCCATCCGCGTACACTTGAAACATTTTATAACGTTCAGCCTGGCGTCTCAAAAGTACTTGCTTGCCCAAATCGTCATCGCCGTCGGTAGTAGGTGATGCAATAGGAATTTCACCGGTTTTGAAGCGCGGCTTAACGGAATCAAGCTGTCGTTGTTGTTCCACTTGCGAGGGCGCAATGGTCTGGGCAAAGCTATCCAATGCCAAGCATCCCACCACGATCACTATTAAAAATTGAACTTTATACGGGATCATGCGTAAAAATCTAAAGGTTATGAGAAGTTGAATTATTATTTTATGGATTTTACTTCAAGCAAACGGAGAAAAACTTTATACAAAAGTTCCTTAGGTAGTAAAAACTAACTTCAACCCGCGGTCAATCGCGAAATGGACGACTTTCATAAATGCTATGCCACCCAAAAAACTGACTCACCTTAACGACAAAGGCAGCGTTCATATGGTGGATGTCTCCGGCAAACCTCCTCTTATCCGCGAAGCCGTTGCCTCTGGTTTTATCGTCCTTGCAAAGAACACCTTGCGCCTCATACAAAACAACAAGATCAAAAAAGGCAGCGTGTTGACGACCGCCATCATTGCTGGGATTCAAGCGGGGAAAAAAACCAGCGAACTGATTCCCTTATGTCACCCTCTCCCACTTTCGCACTTGGACGTTAAGATTGTCACTGGCCGTTCCGGGAAACAATCGGGCCTCAACATTGAAGCCGTGGCGCGCACAATCGCCGGTACGGGGGTGGAAATGGAAGCGCTCACAGCCGTTTCCGTTGCAGCACTCACGTTGTACGACATGTGTAAAGCGGTCGATTCCACTATGGAAATTCGTGACGTGCGTCTGATTAAGAAAACAAAATTACCCATTCCACCTCAATCATAACCTGTATGAATGTCGGCATCATTACTGTCAGTGATCGCGCTTCCTCTGGTCAATACGAGGACTTAGGTGGCCCAGCCCTTGCCAAAGCGGTCGTCGAAACTTATGGCTGGAAAGTAACTGCCGAAGGACTTGTCCCCGATGACATCGAGCGCATCCAAAAAACGATTCGCGCTTTTATTGCCCAAGGTTGCGGGTTAATCCTCACGACGGGCGGTACAGGGATTGCCGATCGCGATGTCACTCCTGAAGCGGTCAAGGCCATTGCCAAGAAAGAACTTCCCGGTTTCGGGGAATCCATGCGAATGCAATCTCTCAAGATCACGCCCAACGCCATATTGTCCAGAAACATGGCCGCCATCGTGGAAACCTCACTGATCATTTGCCTTCCAGGGAAACCATCCGGTGCCGTCGAATGCCTTAGCTTCGTCGCCGCGGCAATCCCACATGCGGTCAAGGTCATTCAAAAAGAACCCACATCCTGTTAGGTCTTTAGTGTAGTCCGTCAAACAGAACGTAACTTATTAAATTCCGCGCAGACCCCCGTTTTTTCGTTGAAGCCAATTGCAGGTGCAATCTTAAGGGACGCAACCCCCTTTGAGGTTGTTGGGGTTGTGTGTCGGCTGACTTTTACCCGGGGTTCCTGGTACCCGAGCAACCCTGAGTTAAAAACGAAAAAGCAACACAACCCCAAAGGGGTTGCGCCTCAATTTAAATGACTCAGAGATGCCTGCAGCATCCTCCGTTCTTTGCATTCAGTGTTGAACAACGCCGGGGGGAAGAGGTCGATGTTACGTTCGGGGCGATTCCCAATACCTCTTTGCGGAAAGTATTTTATTCACTGCTCCCACTTCAATCGGGAGCGGTGTTTTCTGTGGATGGGGACGCCACGAGTCACGCTCTTTTGACTTTTTCGAGGGGCGCAAAAGACGCAAAAAGGGACCAGGGGAAGTTAATCTCACACGAAGCCACGAAGGTTGAGGGGAAAAGGAAACTTGCGAAGCACAGGCAGGATGTACGGGTTACTCGCCCGATAAGGCTTATTGGTTCACGCGGAGGCGCGGAGACGCGGAGAGAAAATCACGGAATCCGGAGGGGATGGACAAACTAATTCTCGGCCCGAGTTCCATGTGAATCTTCATTGCCGCATCAACGATCACTCCGATGATGTCATCCTGTACTCTTCCTCCGCGCCCTCCGTGCCTCCGCGTGAAATTATCTTTTCCCCTGCCCCCCTTTTGCGCGGCTAATTTCTGTGTTCCCTTCTCCCCTACCTTCGTGTCTTCGTGTGAGATTTCCTTTTTTTCTGCGCGAAGGGATGTGCGAAGGGACAGACAAACTATTCTGCGGGTCAGGCACGGCGCAGGCCAGATAGGCTTGTTCGGTCCGGGGAGAAATGGGCAGAAGTTTGAGGTCATCGGCGAATGTTTTCAGGATTGCATGGGCGAGACTTTTTTTATATTCATATGTCCATAATTGGTTGTAGTTTTAGTTGTGCTCAGGCTGCTATTTTACAGGCCGGGCACTTTTACAATATCAGAACCCATGAACTTGAGAAACGCCATTCCCGCCGCGACAGCGGCTTTGTTCAACCAAGCGCTGCAGCGGATCTCCGCTCAGTGGCAGATCACCGACGTTAGCTGAAAATAGTCTGTTGCATGGCGTCAAACCACAGGTTATCCTTCTCCCATGATCCATCCGATCTCCGAACTCCAAAAACTGCCTCTTCACGAGCGTTTGCAGTTGGTGGAGGATCTATGGGACAGCATTGCTTTGGACGACAGTAACTTATCGGTTCCGCAGTGGCAGAAAGACGAACTCGATCGCCGAGCCCGCGAGTTTGAAGCCAAGCCCGACTCAGGTATTCCCTGGGAGACCGCCAAAGACATCATTCGCGGTCACCATGCTTAAGCCTATCGTTTTTCTTCCCGACGCACTTGTCGAAGCTAGCGAGGCTTACGCATGGTATGAGGAAAAGGAAATTGGATTGGGCGAGAACTTTTACCGAGCGTTATCCGTTGCGCTGACTTACGCGGCGAGAAATCCCGACACTCTCATCAAAGTCTATGAAAACTACCGCAGGGTTCTTCTGCGCCGGTTTCCCTACGCAGTATTTTATGAGCATGGTCCTGAGGCGATCCATATCTATTCCGTATTTCATTGCTCACAGAATCCAGAAAAGTGGATGAAAAGACTGAAGAAGAGCTAACTTTTGAAGGAATGTAGAGAACGGGGGATGCGGCAGCATCCTCCGTTCTTTGCATTCAGTGTTGAACAACGCCGGGGGGAAGAGGTCGACGTTACGTTCGGGGCGATTCCCAATACCTCTTTGCGGAAAGTATTTTATTCACTGCTCTCACTTCAATCGGAAACGGTGAGATGCTTTGTCCGTCCCTTCAGAATTGCGCTCTCTTCCTCAGTCTTGCTGAAAGTTTTGGTTCACACGAAGGCACGAAGCCACGAAGGTTTGGGGACCGTTGAGGATTCGTTTGCATCCCACTTTGAATGAAGCCGCCCCAAAGTTTATGAGCAGTCCAACGGGTAGGTTTAGCAATCGTAGATAAGTGAGGACTTGCTTGCTGTATACTGGCGCGAGTGTTTCCACAGATTTAAGCTCTATGAGCACGATGCCCTCCACGATCAGATCGGCGCACAATCCACAACGATTGCCGCAACCTCTTCCTTATCCCTTCGTGACTTCGTGTGAGTATTTCATTCTTTCTCTTCTCCAACATTCCGCGCCATGCGGAAAAGGTGGGGCTCATAGCTACTGCTCCCACTTCAATCGGGAGCGGTGTTTTCTGTGGATGGGGACGCCACGAGTCACGTCCTTTTGACATTTTCGATGGGGGATTCCCCGATTTCCTTGCTGTAAGACTTATCAAATGTCTCTTTTCCATCCATTTTCGTGTCACGAGACAAGACGGGGCCGTGAGTGTGAGGTCACACTTTTTACGAGTCGATATTGTCAAAGGACGTGAGGTCATAAACGGTACGAATCAAGGGGGAGCGCGTCCGGCTTTCCATCGGCCGATGCTGTGAAGTTTTCCGTGACAGTGCGGGCAGATTCCATCATGCCTAACTTCACATAGCGATCACGCCACTGGGCCACCTTTTGCCGGGTGATCCCCAACCGGGCTGCAATGGTAATGTTTTGCTCCCCCTTGCGATGCCAGAAGAATAATTTCAGACCGCTCCGCCAATCTCACCGACACCTTTTTTCCGCGACTCAGTGCCACCAACATCGCGCTTTCTTTTTCGCTGAGTTCAATAGCAGCGGCAATCTTCATGCCCCTTTGTAGCAGATTCTCGGCGGCGGCAAGATCAATGTGGAGACCCTCCTTCTGCTGGAGGCGCGGCCATGCGCAGGGGAATCGGACTTGGAAATCCCAGCGGGAGCGTGGGACTTTGAGCGCATCAACCGCCGCTATGCCCGGCATCTGAAAATCCTCGACGAGCGAACCGGGAGCCGCGCTGCGGAACGACGAGGTGGCGAATACGTTACTGCGCTGGTCGGCGGCGGGTGGAACTGCTTTGGGACGCCGGCTGGCAACTGCCCACGTACAACCGCCCCTGACCCACGAATTAGGTGAACACAACTGGGACCCTCATACGCCGAAGGAGACATACAAAACGATTTTGTCAATTAAACGCCAAATCCGGCTTAGTCAGGACGTGATGACCGCCAATGATATCATAGCTAAGGGCCACAGATTTTGATGGCATACGTATGGTGACTCCATAAACAGCGCTTGGTAGCTGCAGGTGCATAAGCCGAATGCAAATTAAGAAAGGCTTACTTATTGGATTGCCAGCGGGCCGTTGGGTGGTATTTTCCGAGCTTCTTATGACGGATGAACGAAAAATCCAGCCGGAATCGGCTATGGTGCAGGACGAAAAACCAATAGAACTTACATTGGAGGAGCAACTCCAGGTTTGGTGGCAGGACTTTAAATTGCCCATTATTTTTGGATCAATTTTTGTAGTGCTTGTAGCTATTGGGTACCCGATTTACACTAATTACCGCGAATCTCAGGAGCGGGCGGCAGGGGTTATGTTGGCCCAAATCGCGCCGAGCGAAGGGGAAATCAAATACGCTGAACTAACGCGCATAGGGGAACAGTATCCTGACACCCAGTCTGCGGGGCGTGCATGGCTCATTTTGGCGGCTCATCAATTCAACACAGGAAAAAATGATGAAGCTATTGTGACTTACAAAAAGTTTCTCGCCGAGTATTCAGATCATGAATTGGCCGGATCGGCAGCGTTAGGGATTGGGAGCGCCCACGAAGCAGCTGGTCGCATTCCGGACGCCATTAGCCAGTACGGACAGGTTCGATCGAAGTTTCCAAATTCGTTTTGGGTTGGGGAAGCTCTTTTATCCCTTGGGCGTTGTTACCAAATAAACAAAGATTACGTTCGCGCCCGCCAGATTTATGATGAGATCAATAGCAACCAAAATTTGCCCGGGTCTATCAAAAGTCGGGCTGAAGTACAAAAAGTGCGTTTAAATTATTTCCAGCCCGCTCAGACTCAAGCGCTCCCAGTTGTCGCGCCAAGTCCAACTTCATCGGCACCCATGCCCTCTGCCTCCTCCCCTGCCAGTCGATAATATTTGATTTCGGCCCATCGTTGAAGTCATCGATGGGTCTAACGAGAGGATGGTTTTGGCATCCTTTGACTCAATCAACCTTTATCCTTTCCCCGCACCAGTTTCCTTTGCTATTTAAAGAGCTGTGAAACGGTTTAGTCAGAGAACAGCACATAGCAGCCTAACGGAAATAAATATTACTCCGCTCCTCGACTTGGCTTTTGTGCTCCTGATTATTTTCATGATCACTACCCCGCTCATGGAAAAAAGCGTAGACATCGCTCTTCCCACGTCTGAATCGGCGAGTCACACGATTGACCCCAAGGACGTGCACGTGATCGAAATTGACAAATCGGGCAAAACTTTTTTTGAGAAGAAACGTTTAAACAGTCGGGAACTTGAAATAAAACTTCGGGAGTTGAAGGCCAAAGATAAGGACGCGGCTGTTCTCCTTCGAGGTGATAAAGTAGTTGAACTTCAAGAGCTGACCAGTGTGATAGACGCCGTGCAGAAGGCAGGGATCACCAAGTTTGGAATTATAACAAACCCTCCGAAATAAGATGGACCACAACTTTAATAAGGTACTTGGTGGAGTTACCGTGGGGCATGTTATTTTGCTGGTAGGACTTTTTATCTTCTCCAGTCGCCTATTTAATAATCCTAAAGAGCAGGTCACGATGCTGGAGTTAGGAATGTTTAACGTGCGTGGGATCGCTGATGGAAATGATCGAGGCGGCGGCGGAAACGGTATTGCGGCGCCCGTGGAAATCAAAAGGGCCCCCAAAGCGGAACCTGAACAAGCTGCGCCTGAGCCGAAGGTTCAGCCCACCATTCCCGAACCAACTCCCGCCGAACCTTCCGTGGTTCAGAACCCGGTGACTGCGCCGCAACCTGTCGTCACTCCAGTAGCTGAAATAAAAGCAGGGAACATTAAAATATCATCCGAGCCGAAAGTAGAAAAACCCGCTAATGTGCGTCCCGTGATCAAGGTTTCTGACAAGGTGATATCGAGGGGAGGCGCTGCTTCATCGAGCCCCACGCGGATCACGCCTTCTAACAAAGTGACAAAGCGTGGAGGTGAATCAACCGGTGCGGGGACGGACGCAAACCAAGATACGGAAAGCAAAGGCACGGGGATCATTGGGCCGGGTCAGGGCTCGGGAAATCGAGTGAACGGAGTGGGACAACGCCGTGGAACGCCTGCCGGGGTTACCGATGAAGGCGTCTATGGCGATCCAAACGGCGGCCATTCGGATCATTCGGAATACATGACCCATCTTCAAGTGAAAATGCAAAGTGCTTGGGAAGACCCCGGACAACCTATATCCAAAACGAATGTAAAACCATCCATCCAAATTCACATCTCACGTGATGGGCAAGTATCCGGGCATAAACTTGTGCGTAGTTCCGGTGATCCCATACTTGATGAAGCTGCACTTGCAGCCGCTAAACGGGTCGTTCAGGTTAAGGCACTGCCCCAAGGACTTGGCGACGATTCGGGTTATACGGTCCCTGTTGCTTTTGACAGGCAATAGAGTGTGGTTAGAGAAATATTAACAAACGTGAAACAAACTTTTGAAAGCATGATCAACCCCGTAGTTATTTATTATTTCCTTGCGCTTGGGGTTCACTTGGTTTGTCTGTAGGAACACTTTTTATATATGAAACACGCCTCGCTTCTTTGCTCATTACTTCTGACCTTCGGCATCTTTTGTTCGAGCCGTTTAGTTGCCCAAAGCGAAATTGTGGTGGACGTCCGAAGGACCCCGATTTCGGTTGAGATATCGGGATCGAACGGAGCGGAAGCCACCAAGGTTCTGGAACAGGATCTGAAAATCCATGGTTTCAATTTGGTCTCCGAGGGGAGCGGGAAGTTTGTGATCAAAGGAACCGCGGACGGTACTTCCGTTCAAGCGACAGTGACTGAGTCCGGTGGGAAATCGGTTTTGTCGGATACTTTTACTGGAGCCAACCTTCGCCAAGCCGCGCACAAACTCAATGATGCGGTTGTTAAAGTCGCTACCGGTGTAAACGGAATAGCCGCCACGCGGATTGCCTTTATCTCTGAACGAAGCGGTAAGAAGGAAGTTTATATGAGCGATTATGACGGGCACAACGTCCGCCAGATCACGACAGATGCCTCGATTAACGTGGGGCCTCGGTTTTCGAAAGACGGCCAATTTTTGGCTTACACCACTTACAAGAGCGGATACCCCACAGTGATGCTCAATCGCCTGTCGTCCCAAGACCGGAAACGCGTTGCCGCATTCGGTGGAACAAACACTGGCCCGGCCATATCTCCCGATAACGAAAAGATCGCGCTATCGATCAGCAAATACGGAAATCCCGAGCTCGCCGTGATTCCACTTTTAGGAGGGGAAGCCCAGCGCCTCACGAACACGCGCGGTGCTGAATCGTCCCCGAGCTGGTCCCCAGACGGGCGTCGGATTGTTTATGTTTCGGACGATCGAGGGTCGGTGCAGTTGTTCGTCATCGGGGCGGGCGGTGGCACTCCGGAGAAACTAGTGACCCCATCAAATTATAGTACGGAACCGGATTGGTCTCCCACAGGGAAAGATATTTCGTACACCATCCGTCAAGGCGGTAAATTCCAGGTTTCGGTTTACAACGTGGCATCTGGAAAATCTCGGCTGGTGACAAATGTGGGGGAAAACACCGATGCCGTTTGGGCTCCGAACGGGCGTCACCTCATTTTTACCCGAGGCAACGCTGGGCGGGGAAACCTTATTGTTCTTGACGTAGCCTCTGGCGAAACGCTACAAGTCACCCCAAATCTAGGCATTTGTTCCGAGCCAACATGGGCACCCTAGTGTGGGTCTTAAGCTAATCAGAACCCTCCATTAACGTTACGATTTATCAATGACATGAATATCAAGAATTTAGTTTTGTTAGGTTTAATATCACTCGTTGCCGGTTGCGCCAGCGACATGAAAAAAGACGATGGTTCAGCAGGTGGAAATGCGGGTTGGGAATCTTCCACAGGTTCGGATCTTCCCGATCCTAACGCTTTGGGCATTAAGGGCGATTTTGATCCCGAGCGCGACCTTGATTTTGATACGCTACGCTCTGACACGGTTTATTATGATTACGACAGGGCAACAGTAAAGGCCTCCGAACGTCCAAAACTCGAAGCTGTTGCGATTTATCTTAAGGCTAATCCAAAAGCCACATTGTACGTGGTTGGGCATTGTGACGTACGCGGTACGATGGAATACAATCGGACGCTCGGCGAAAAACGAGCTAACTCAGCCCGTGACTTTCTGATGGGCCAAGGAATCAATGGTAACCGCATCGGAACCTTGAGTTACGGATCTGAAAAACCTGCTGTCCAAGGGGACGGAGAAGATGCTTACGCAAAAAATCGTCGTTCCGAGTTTGGTCTCGTTAAAAAATAAGTAACCCCATGATTCACTCCCCTCTCATTGCAATAGGCATGCCTCAAGGTTACGAGTGGATCTTTATCCTGATTATTGTGGTTCTCCTTTTCGGTGCGCGAAAACTTCCGGACCTCGCCCGCGGCCTTGGCAAATCTATTTCTGAATTCAAAAAGGGAAAGCAAGAAGGCGACCTTGCCGATAAACAAGACCCCGATAAACTCGATAAGAATTAAGGGTTTAGCGCCCGCTGAATAGACTTTAAGAAGTAGGCCATTGATCTGCTTTGCACCACGATCCAAGAAAGCGACCTAGAGAAAATCGAGCTAACTCACGCATCGAACCCCACGCAATAAATGGGGGGTAAATCATTCGAAATTAATGACCACGTGTTACCTTGATCCAAGCTGGCCCAGAGGCTCCCTGTGGTGGAACCCATAATAAGGCATGTGCCAATTTTCCATCCTGAGGTACTCGACATTCATCCTTTACTGCAGGAACGCACCAAGCCATGTCGGCATCGTGCGGGTGCACGGCGAGGGCGAATCCGAACACCTAAGGCAAAACGTTTTCTATTTCTTTCCAAGTTTGCGCTCGGTCGCAAGATATAAAAATCCCATTATGATGTTGCACCCAAAAAACGTCCGGCTTCGCGGGCGACTGAACGAGCCGATGCACATCTTGCATGGCCGGGTTAAATTGCTGGTCAGGAGGGAGGTAAGCCGCGCGTAAACCTTTGCCTAGAAGCGTCCACGAATTTCCGGCATCCAATGTTTGCCACACGCCCCCCGTTGAAAGGCCTCCTCCAACACAGATTTGAGGGTGTGATCCCTTGCGCGTCGAAACCTTGCACCCTTTAGATGGCGTCCCAGATTCGATGTGAACTCAATACGCGGCATAACGTAGGGATAACAAAACTCTCCAGCCCATCTATTTGCGCGTTTTATTTTTTAAGCTTAGCGAGCTTTGGTTTAATCACCATCTGGCAATAGCCTTGGTTGGGGTTGTTCCGGTAATAATCCTGATGATAATCTTCCGCCAGATAGAACTTGGGCAATGGAACAATTTCGGTGACAACCGGGGTGGATAAAGTTTTTCCTTCGGCTGCACGAGAGATCTCAGCCACTTTTTTTTGCTCCTCGTTGTGGTACATGATGGTTGATCGGTATTGAGTGCCTGAATCGGCGCCCTGTCGGTTTAAGGTCGTGGGATCATGAATTTTCCAGAAAAAATCGAGGATCTGTGCATAGGTCACTTTAGCCGGGTCAAACTCAATCTGAACCACCTCAGCGTGGCCAGTGGTTCCAGAACAGACCGCTTTATAACCGGGGTTTTCAATTTTCCCACCCGCATATCCGGACGTAACAGCCTTTACACCGTCGAGCGTTTCAAAAGCAGCTTCAACGCACCAAAAACATCCACCCCCTAAAGTTGCTAATTCCGTTTTCATCACAGTATCCTTCGCTATAAGTAGATTTCCCAATCCCGCTAAAACCAAAATTAAAAGTAATTTCATTTAATTCATACCATCGTCTTGTTCCATTAGAAATGCAAACTGAGGTTGAATTCAAATATTTATTCTTCCGTTACCGATTCCAAGTGTTGCCAACCAAAAACGCCCACACCCGTGGTTACGACGAGAGTGTCGTTCGTGGTCATGCGGTCATAGGTACTTGTTCGAATATGTTGGTGTTCGACCAACGCCACCTTTTCAGGTGATTCCGCCCAGCCTGAGACAAACAAAACTCGCATGGTGTATCCATGTTCTGCCTGATATTCTTTTTTCTCGAGGACAGTGACTTTTCGTGCGACGAGTTTTCCGTTGGAAAATCCTCGATTCACCATCAACAAAAATCCCGCGCACACCGGGACGCACAGAAAATAGATCATCCCTGAGAAAAGAAAGCGGACCCCACGACTCATTTTGATTTTTGCGAGCCAACCTTTGATGAGCAGCACCGAAGGGATCATCGCGGTAAAAGCGCTCCACAGGAATAACGTGGGGAAGTGAAACTCCCAAATTCCAAATTTGCTGAACCCAATTCCCCATATACAAAAGGCCGGTATAATTAAAAGTGGGAACATTATGAGAGTGCGGTTCATATTTTTATCAAACTTGCTCTTTTTTAGAAGCGCGTTGGAGGAGGTAAAGGAAGAAGAGGCACCCCACAATACTGGTCACAATACCAATCGGAATTTCCGACCCAGGCAGAACTTTTCGGGCTAAAATGTCGGCGACTAAAAGTACAAAACCCCCACACAGGATTGAACTCGGAACCAAAACGCGATGATTCGGCCCCACCACCATTCGCATGAGATGAGGGACGATCAACCCCACGAACCCAATGGTCCCCGAGACGGCCACGGAGGCAGCGGTTAATAATGTCGCAATAACAAGAAGGGCAAATTTCGTTCTTTCCACGTTCACCCCTAAATGATGCGCAGCCTCATCACCCATCGATAAAATGTTGAGCTCGCCTTTCCAATAAAATGCGGCGGTCAATCCTACAATACTGTAGGGCACGAGGATCATTACGTGTTCCCAACGTTTATTTGCAAAACTCCCCATGAGCCAAGAGAGCATCCCGCGGAGTTCAAAACTTTCCAGTTGCAAAAGGAGCAATGTGGAAACGGCCTGCATAAACCCTCCTATGGCGAGTCCGGTCAAAAGCAACGTCGTCATTTGGACGCGCCCTTGGCGTGCAGATAAAAAATAGACGAGAAGCGTCACCCCTAAAGACCCTGCAAATGCAAAAATCGCAGCCAACCCAATCCCCCACCATTGCCCGTAAACATTCAGCCACAAAGCCAAAATGGCACCGGATGACGCGCCGGATGACGCCCCCACTACGTACGGATCTGCCATGGGATTATGAAAAAGAGCCTGCATGATCAACCCAGCCATCGCTAAACATGCGCCGGAAAAAACCGCCAGCAACAACCGAGGCAACCTTAGATTCCAGACGATGTTTAGGGTCACGTCGTCGACGAGCATCTGGCCGGTAATTTTTGATACTATCGCTTTTACAACATCTATGGGCGGGATCGAAACCGTCCCAATTCCGGCGCTCACTATGGCTGCACCCACGACGAGTATTCCCAAAACACAAAGCACGAATCCCTTTGGTTGGTATTCATGAGCGGGCACTTCGCGCTGACTCATGATTCATCTCCGGACTCGGCGGGTTTAGGTTTGTTTGGAAGGACAAGGGGTTGGCCGCTAACGGGGTTGTCCCTTACATAAACGAGCGTCCCGTAAACGGATTGCAAATTTTGGGCGGTCAAAACCTCGCGGGGCGCTCCCATAGTAAAAATTTTGCCAATCGATACCAGCATAAGTGCATCACAATACTCAGCCGCAAGGTTCAAATCGTGAGAAACACAAATGATCGCTTTTCCTTGGGTATGCGAAAGTCGTACGAGCAACTCGAAAATTGATTGTTGATGCGCCAAGTCGAGGTGCGCAGTGGGTTCGTCCAGAAGCATCACTGGGGTTTCCTGCGCCAGGGCCCGGGCAATCATGACCCGTTGTAACTCGCCGCTGCTGAGCTCATCAATCCTGCGTTTGGCAAGATGCGCCGTGTCTGTCGCCTCCAATGCGTTTTGTACTGACGTTTGGTGATTCCCTAAAATATCTTTGGGGAGGTGATGCGGGTGTCGCCCCATTTCTACGACTTCGCGCACGGAAAACGCAAAAGCGGGCTGTTCAATTTGGGGCACCACGGACATGTTCTCCGCGCGTTCGAGAGCTTTATACAAACTGAGGTGCCGACCCTTCAATAAAATGGTTCCCCCGGTTAAGGGAACAAGCCCAGTGAGGGTTTTGATCAATGTACTTTTACCAGATCCGTTGGGGCCTATGACCCCTAATAATGTACCGGACCGAACTTTAAATGAGATGTCGCGAATGACCTCTCGGGTTTTGTAACCCGACTTAATGTTTGTCGCTTCTAAAAGCGTGACTTGATCGTTCATTCATTTCCTTTTCGGTTATGAATAAATGATTCCATTGTTTCTAAGGCAAGGGCAATACGCGGACCTGGCCTTGATACTAGGTTTGCATCGAGAAGAAAAATTCGCCCGGTTTTTACTGCATCAACATTCCTCCATTGAGGGTCATTACGGAGTCGGTTCAATAACGTCTTTTTGTCCACTGGTTTTTTGCCAGCCTCATTTGTTGCGGTGAGTAGAATGACGTCTGGGTTATCTGAAACAATTTTTTCGAGCTGTATTTCCGCCCACGAAAAGCGGGCCTCGGCAGCAATGTTTTTGCCTCCTGCTAGTTCAATCATTTCGTGGATGTGACTCCCCGGTCCAACGGTGTAGAGGTTATCTAAGGAAAAGAGGAAGAGGACGCGCGGGCGATTGTGGTCCGAAAAATTTATATATCTCTGCAAGACTTCAACTTTGCGTTTCTCGAGATCGTGAGCAAGTGCTTCTGCTTTTTCGGAAGTGCCTGTCACCTTTCCTGCCAACCGAATATCTGCTACGGCTTCGGAATAGGATTTTGATTCCATTTTAATCACACGAATCCCCGAACGTTCCATTGACTCGATCATTTCAGTTCGGTTTCCCCGACCGGTAAAGATAACGTCTGGTTTAAGGGCCACGATTGTTTCCAAATCCGGATCCACGTAGGCTCCAACCTTTGGCAATTTTTTCGCATCCTTCGGGGTGTCGCAATAGGGGGTGACCGCAATTATTTGGCCCCCGGCTTCAATGGCAAAAAGTGTTTCGGTGACACTTGGAATCAAAGAAATAATCCGTTGCGGTTTTTTTTGAATCGTCACCGAGCGTTTCAAAGCATCGGTCACTGTAATCGGAAAGGTGTCCTCTGCAGCTAACGCACACGTAGCCGACCCAAAAAGCGCAATGATAAAAACTAACCCGTAGAAAGGCACCGTAGACATTAGGCACCCTCTGCTCACGGTGTCAGTTCAATTTTAACCAATGGGATATGTTCGCCTGCGCATGATTTCGATTTTGGAGAGAGTCGTGCTCAACTCTCTCCACTAGCAAGTTTAACTAGTGTGGTCCGTCAAACAGAACGTAACTTATCAAAGTTCGCACGGACCGCGTTTTCGATGATGTCAATTGCAGGTGCAATCCTATGGCGCAACCC
>JAWXCD010000105.1:0-17192 GCA_034440535.1 Verrucomicrobiota bacterium
CGAACGAATCCCAAAGGGATTCCGTCACATAGCCCAGGGTTGCAAAGCTACCCTGGGTTAAAGTGAAAAAACCGCACAACCCCAAAGGGGTTGCGTCTCAGTCCCAAACATATCGTTCATCCCATTTTATTTCGTGTTTGCGCAGGAACGTTCGTAATTCATCCTGAAAACTCATCTTTATGTGATGTTTTTCCTGGTTAGTAATATATTCCACAACTTTTTCAAGGTTTGATTGGCTTACGGAAAAAACTGCATAACCGCCTTGCCAATGAAAATCAACATAGTCGCGGCCTTGCTTTTTTAACCAATCGTTCGACACGCGTTTCAACTCCTTCACCCATTCGGCTTGGGTAATCGTCCGGCCAAAAAACGCAAGAAGGTGAACATGATCTTCCACTCCACCGACGACAACGGGAGGACAATCGAGACGTTTTGTAGTTTCGCCAAGATATGCATGGAGATCCTCACGAATTTTTTTGTCCCGTAGAAACGGATGGCGATCTTTGGTGGAGAAAACCACGTGGAGGCAAACGACGGATAACGATTGTGGCATATGTTTTAGGTTGGTTTATGGACGCAACCCCTTTGGGGTTGTGCGTGGATGGACCTGTACCCAGGGTTTCTCGATGCCGAGCAACCCTGGGCTATGTGACGGAATCCCTTTGGGATTCTTTTTCCAGAGCCAAGGCTCTGCGTGAAAATCCATTTGGGATTTTTTCGCAAATGGTAATGCACACGCCATTAAATTTTTTTCGGAGATAAAAATGCGCATAAAGTTAAATGGTTGGTTTTCCGAGCACTGATTTATAACTAGGTACCAATGTCCACTTTTTTGTCAATTTTTAAATCTCCTGCATTTATTCCCAATGAGATTCTCTAGGTTCATGGGCGCAACCCCTTTGGGGTTGTGTGTGAGTTAACCTGTGCCCAGGGTTTCTCGATGCCGAGCAACCCTGGGCTGTGTGACGGAATCCCTTTGGGATTCTTTTTTCAGAGCCTGAGCTCTGTGACGGAATCCTGATGGGATTGTTTATAAACGAGAAATTCACTTGCGAATTTTCGATATTAATCTCAAAGGAATTTTTTTCGAAAATGGTAATGTGAATACCATTAAACGACTACCACCCTGTATTTATGTACGCAACCAAGTTGCGGATGTTCGCGAACCCTCGCGAACGAATCCCAAAGGGATTCCGTCACTTAGCCCAGGGTTGCAAAGCTACCCTGGGTTAGGAGAAAAACCCGCACACAACCCCAAAGGGGTTGCGTCTCTTGCGACTAATCCCAACGGGATTCCATGGGTTCATGGGCGCAACCCCTGAAATGGTTAAATTATTTCGGGGCTCGCTATCGTGTCCTTCAGACAGTTCACATCGTCGCGCTTTGGTAAATCGAGGTTAAAATGGAGGCCACGGCTTTCTTGGCGGATGAGGGCACAATTGATGATCAGGCTGGCAACAGTCGTGAGATTGCGCAGATCTAAGATGTCGGAATGCACTTTGAAGTTCCAGTAAAACTCTTGAACTTCTCGTTGCAAATTTACGATCCTGGTTTTTGCGCGTAACAACCGTTTATTGGTCCGGACGATACTCACGTAATCCCACATGAGGCGCCGGATTTCATCCCAGTTATGATGGATAACAACCATCTCGTCGGGGTCATGGGCCTTACCCGATTGCCAGTCAGGAATTTTGAAGTTCACTTTTTTCTGCGCGTCCAAGGTGTTAGCACAATAATCAGCCGCACGATGGGCGAACACCAGAGCCTCAAGGAGCGAATTGCTGGCAAGCCGATTAGCCCCGTGCAACCCCGTGCAGGCGACCTCTCCAATCGCTAGGAGATTGCGAATACTCGTCTGAGCGTGTGTGTCTGTTTGCACCCCACCACACGAATAATGAGCCGCAGGCACGACGGGAATGGGATCCTTCGCCATATCGATACCGCCCTTCATCAATGTCGCGTAAATGTGTGGAAACCGCTTTTTCAGGAACGAAGCGGGTTTGTGCGTAATGTCGAGGTACATACATTGAGCCCCCGTTTTTTTCATCTCGGCGTCAATCGCTCGGGCCACGATATCACGCGGCGCTAGGGATTTAAGCCGGTGATACCTCTGCATAAACGGTTTGCGATTCGCATCGACGAGCACTCCCCCTTCGCCACGGACTGCTTCACTGATGAGAAAACTTTTGATCTGGGGATGAAATAAACACGTGGGATGGAACTGGATGAATTCCATATTGGCGATAACAGCCGCCGCACGATGCGCCATCGCTACCCCGTCGCCGGTGGCAATTTCTGGGTTGGTGGTGTATAAATAAACGCGGCCGCATCCGCCACTGGCTATCACGCTGACTTTGGCTTGGAACGTCAGAATTCTATTTTTATCCTGATCAAAAACATACGCCCCAAGGCACCGGTTCTCCGAAACCAAACCCATTTTTCGAGTCGTGATCAAATCAATCGCGTAATGGTTTTCGTAAATCTTAATATTGGATTTCTGACTGACCGCATCGAGGAGCGCTGATTCGATCACGCGTCCAGTGACATCCCCTGAATGGAGGATGCGTCTTTTAGAATGACCCCCTTCGCGACCAAGATCGTATTTTACACCACGCAGACGGGTTCGCGCCCGCTCCTCTTTAACCGAACGCTCGGCGAAATGAATACCGAGGTCGATCAACTCTTGCACGCACTCCGGCCCTTCTTCGATGACTAAGCGCACGACGTCTTCCCGGCACAAACCCGCGCCCGCTGTTAAAGTATCCTTCATGTGCGAATGAAATGAATCTTCAGAAGACGCCACAACCGCGATACCGCCTTGCGCGTAATTGGTGTTCGATTCCGCCTTGTTCTTTTTAGTGACAATAGCCACCGTACCTAATTTAGCGACCTGTAGTGCAAAAGTAAGACCAGCGATCCCGCTCCCAATAACAAGGTAATCAACGTGCTTCTGCATGACGCGGGGTTTTCGCATAAATTTCACAAAAAAGAAACATGAGATTGCATTGCTCCCCGAATTGGTAACATGAAAGATTCACCCGTCATGGACGATCACCCCATTTTATTTTCATCCTACACCCGACCTGAAGAAGGACTGAGTAGAGTTCTGGGCATCGCCATGGAACGGAACAAGGATCCCCAAGCGGCTTTGTCGATCCCACTCTGGATAATCACTCCCAACCTAGCTGCCGGCCAATATATAAAGGGGCAACTCCTTAAAACCAACATGGTCGTGCTGAATGTTGAATTTGTAACTCCCGTGTCCTTGCAGAAACAATTACTTGAAATGGGCGGCGCCGGACAGGTTCTATCGGGACCGGAGGAGACACTTCTCCTAAAAGTATTTTTGACTGAACGAAAGCCGACTCCCTTGATTGCATCGGTCTTAAAGAATCCGGACCTTTTCCTTGGCATGCTGACCACTATCGAAGGAGCCGGGCATTCCTTTCTCGACACATTTAAAAAGCACGTTGAACTCTCGCAACTCGCCCACGACTACAAAGCATGGCTCCATCAGTTCGACCTCCTAAACACTGGGGACGCCATAAACTTCATCAGATCCAACTCCCATGGCAAACAAAACAGGCACCTTTGCTTGTACGGATTCCGTGCAAGTCATTGGCCTTTATGGCCGATCCTGACCGCAGCCGCCTTAAGTGCGGAGAAATGTTGGGTGATCCAACCTGCACCCCGCTTGGTGGCGGAAGCAGTCTCCATGACTTGGAATGCTTCATGGCAGGAGATCAGTGAAGACGACGAGTCACCTGTTGGAATAGAAGGCGCGACGACCCTTTTTGAAAAAGTGGTCGAAGGATTCGAAGAAAATAAATTTGTAAAAGACACGCGAGAAGAGAGCGAATCCGTTGAATTCCTTCTCTCAGACACGCTCACGGAGGAAGCGCATGCCCTTGTCGCCTCAGCGCTCAAGATCCTTCAAAATCTTGAGTCAGGTCAACGGATTGGAATCGTCCTCTCGAACGCCACCGCATTGGCGCGCGAGATAGGTTTGGAACTCATAAAACGTAACGTTTTATTCAGGAACGAATACGGCGATCCCATAGAGCAAGAGTCTGTTAAGCCAGCCGTGGTCGCCTGGATACGCCTGCAACAGGAAGGGCTGCGCGCAGCACATGTTTTAAATTTTTATTCAAAAGCACACGGAGTCTTGTCGAAACTTTATTCCGAATCGCTCCCTACCGTTAGCACCTTGGAACATTATCTTGATGACCAGTTTGGGGCCGTGTTATCGGATCTTGTTCCCGTCATGATCGCGTTCCGGACGAGAGAAGAAAAGGCGTCGGCCCTCTTTCTAAAGTGGTTAAATGAACGCTGGACGAAAAATTGGGCATGGCCCGCCGAAGCCCCGCTTAAAGAATTTTTGAATCTATTTCTCGAACAATCACAAACATTCTTTGGCTGGGAAGCTGACGGGTCAAAGATGTTTTCTTTGTCTGACTCAACATTCTTCCATGAAACCCAGAGGCAAATTAAACGCCAAGATTTCTGCGAAATGATTCTCGAAATGTTAGCTGGCGTGGACAAAACAGTCAGTGGGGATCCATTCTTGCCCGTGGTCCTGACGACCCCCGAACGGGCGGATGGCCAACTCTGGGACTATTTGATTTTAGGCGGGCTCAATGAAGGCCGCTGGCCTGCACCGACACAAATGCATCCAGTGTTAAACGACAAAGCGCTCAACACACTCAACACGCGGATTTTAAAGACCTCGCGATTTGGCGAAGGCACGCCCGTCGTCGATGTGCGGCACGGTTTTCTGCCGACCTCTGCGACTCGCAATGCGCTCAAGCGCGAGCAGTTCCTTGAGTTGTTTGCATCGGCGCGGCAAAAAGTTATTCTCTCTGCATCTTTATTTGACGAAACAGAACAGATGAACTTGGTTTGGTCCGAGTATTATGAGCGCATCCATTTTTGTTTGCATCGACGTCCCTTAACTTCCACGCGTTTACTGGAACTCAAAGCGAAAACAAAAAAACAAGTCAGCGAATATCAACAAGCCGTTGTGCCCCCCGCTCGATCACCGGAGGATCAGGCCGCGATCGAGACGACCCTCACGGCGTACAAAGCTCGCCGCGATGAGACGCGTGGGTTTGGTAAGTTTCAATTTGCCCTAGAGACCCCGCCGACTGAACCCATTGTACTCAGCGCGAAAGCGTGGGAAGGAGTAGCGAAGAATCCGGCGGCTGCATGGTTGAATCAGGTTCTTAAGGTACGCGTTACCGAACTTGATTTTCATATTCTTCCAAAGTTATCCATTATGCGGGGAACGTTGTTTCACCAGTTGTTAAATCAAACCTTGAAAGAATGTGGCATCAGTGCCGATGGTTTTGAATCTGGATCAAAATTAGGTGGTGCGAACCCCAATGAAACTATGGCACGTTATGCGCAAAGGTTAAAATTGGCGTTTAATACTGCCGAAGTGCCATACCCGAAACGATGGACCTTCGAGCTGGCAAGAGTTCAATGGGCCATTGAACACTCACTTCAATTGTTAAAGGAGTCGTTCAAACTGGATGAAATGAAAGTGGTCTCGGAATATGAGCTCCACAAGAAAGGTGTGCCCTTTGTCGTTGAGTGTTTAGGTGCAAAACTCGCGTGCACCGGACGAGCTGATTTTTTGGCGTTTCCCGTGGACTCAACCTCCGGAAGTAAACCCACTTTGGTCATTGATTTTAAAACGGGCTCTGGAAAAAAAGTTAAAATAAGGGAATCAGCTGTACATCTTCAGCTTGCCTTGTACGCACTTGCCGTTTCCCTGAACCAAACCGGACCCGTCGAGTGGCTCGTCGTCGCGCCTTACGGAGATCCGGGGGAAACAATAGACCTTGATTCAAACAAAGCGGAAATTGAACCCATTCTTCTCACACTACAAGCAGGACAATCACTTGGGATTTTTGGGCAGCTGGGTCCACTATATAACAAGTTCGCGTATACCAGCACCATGCCATTAGCTACGCTACCGGTGAGTTCCGACATTCTCCAAAAAAAGTGGGATAACACCCCTGAACTCAAGGGTTGGAGGGCTAAACAATGAGCGTGTTACCTGGAGACTTTCAAGATCGAGAAAGGTTTGCGTCAGATCTGCGCACAAACTTTTCAGTCCGGGCCTCTGCCGGTTCTGGAAAAACAACGGCTATCGCAAGTCGAATCGTTTCCATGGTCTTAAGTCCAAACGCTCTCGAGCTCCTTCCGAAGTTGGTGGTGGTCACGTATACCGTCAAGGCTGCCGAGGAAATGAAACAACGGGCTCGGGCGCGGTTACTTGAGATGACAGCCAATGGGGAAATTCCAGCGGACCGTGCGGGGTTTCTTAATCGAGCTTATTTCGGCACCATTCACAGTTTCTGTCTAATGCTCCTTAACCGATTCGGATTTTGGGCGGGCATGGGCACGAACGCCGACTCCCACCTGGATGAAGAAATTTTGTGGCACGAATTTTTGCGTGTTTTTGACGACACCCAATGGTCAGTTCCAGAAGAGGAACGGGAGATGATCCTGTGCCGCGTTGATTATGATCAAGTGTTTGAACTCGCCCATGAATTGTCATTGCGCGGATTGACCGGGCTCGAACGAACTCTTCCGACCACCTTACCAATCGTCGATCCCAAAGCGTTAGATGCCCAGAATCCCCCTCATAGAGTATCCAAAGTTAAAGCTGAACAATGGACCCGGAAGTGGCGTGACTTTTGCAAAGCTTGGTCGAATCCCAGCACTCCTTACGTTCCACCCCTCAAGAGTGCCGACACGGGTGGCGCAGAATTTATTGCGGCATTTCGCGCGTGTCATAGTCCGGTAAAAGAATGGTGCCAACAGGCCACCTGCGTTCTGGCGGTAGACATTGCTCGGCAATATGAAAAGTTCCGATGGGCAAAGGGTCAACTGACGTTCCAAGATCAGATTACCGGAGCACGCCATTTGTTGGAGCACGCCCTAGCCCTCAATCAAATTCGAGACGAAGGGTTTATTGTTCTCCTTGATGAAGCTCAGGACACTGACCCGGTGCAGTTTGAGATATTAACCGAGATCACACGTCCAGAAAATGCACCGTTGGGATCTTGGCTCGAAAAGGGAGAGACTCCTCCAGTGCCAGGCCGGTTTTGCATGGTCGGTGATCCACAACAAAGTATTTATCGTGATCGATCGAGCCTCGCGTATTATGAAAAATATCATCGGGCACTGACCGCCTCCGGAGATAACGACCTCACGTTCAATGTCACGTTCCGTTGTCCTCAGTCGATTGTAAATTTAATCAATGCGGTGTTTCCTCGCGTCTTAAATGGCGAAAACGGACAGACGACGTTCTCCCCCCTTTCAGCCAAGCCCGGGGCCGGAGAAGGGCAAGCGGTTCGGATCCACCTCACCGGTGAACTTCTGAACTTGGGCCCTGATCCAGGCCTCAACACAGATGCGTTAGTTCAGGAGGAAGCCAAATATATTGCACGATGGATCGCGACAAAGGGGCTTGCGGCGCTGAGGGCAAATTGTTGGGGGGATGTTGCAGTGCTTCTTCCAAGGAATGACTGGTTTAAATCGTTTAAAGCTGCATTCGAGCGTGAGGGAATCAAATGTCAAAACGTCTCGGGGAGGTCGAATAATGCAGAGCAACCGGCGTATCTATGGCTGACAGCGTTGATCAAAGTGATGGCTCGCCCGCATGACTCGTTCGAAATTGTTGGCGTGCTCAGAGAAGTTTTCGGGGTATCAGATGAGGCATTGTTTCATCATCGTAAAAAGGGTGGCGACTTCACATTAGACCAAGCGACAGGGGTCAGTGAAGTTCTAGAGCCGCTTGTGCTTTTGAGGGCCCTTCATACCAGTATTGCAATGTTACCACTGCGCGCGGCGATTCAATTGGTATTAGAACGAACATTACTCAGGGAACGCCTTGAAACGATTGATTCAGAAAATGATTACGAGAGTGTTTTGGATCAGATTTTAGTTTCTGCGAGTGTTCGAGAAGATGAGGGATTCGACATCGCTCAGTTCGCAGAAGATCTAGAGCTACGAAAAAATAATCCGAGACCCGACGAGATTGGGGATCATGATGCCATTCAATGTGTCTCGACGTACAAAGCCAAAGGGCTTGAGTGGAAAGCCGTGGTGTTGCCGCTGCTCGGTAGGTGCATCGGAAATAAAACCCCGTTGTACCCACGCATTGTCAGTGTACCCGACGATTACAAAAACCCCGGGGTTCAATGGGATGCGGATTCCTATGATTCTATTGCAGGGCCGCTTTTGAAGGAGGAACCCAGGCGCAACTTTCAGGATCTGCAGCGGCTGTTTTACGTCGCCATGACGCGTGCTGTGGAGACCTTGGTGGTGGTGGACGACTTAGAAATTTTTGGGCCCTCAAAGAAATCAACATGGAGCTTTTTGAATTGTTGCTCTGGAGGACTTGAACTTCCCGCTTTAAACTTGTCTGAATACGATCGTTTTTTCTCCCCGGATGTGTCGCGGAAATCCTCGGTTAAAGAAAAAAACTTTAAGCAATTTGAATTTGAATTGCCCTCTGGCTTTTCAATAAATAAAGCGATCGAGGCCAGTGGGGCACCATGGAAAAAGGAGCGTCCAAGTCAGCATGCCGTTGAAAGACAAGAGAACAAATACACTGACGAGGGTGAGATCGATGCGCCAAAGATCTCGCCTGTTGATTATGGTCTGTGGTGGCACAGTGTGATGGAAGAAAAGCCTTGGTGCAGTCCTGATTTCTTTGATCTGAAATTTGATCGTTGGATAACCCGACTTCAAAACCCTGTCTTTCAAGCGCGGGGCAAGAAAGATCTGGAGCACTTGGTGCAATCAGAATTGGTTAAAGACCTAACCGGTTTAGGAACCCAATGCTTTACAGAGGTCCCCTACTTTTGTCAGCCCACCCCGACCACTTGGCAGGAAGGTATTATTGATCTTGTTTATGTTCGCAAAGGCGAATGCACACTCCTCGATTGGAAAACCGACAGCCACATTCAAGATTCAACAATCCTCGTTGAACGTTATGAGCATCAACTCAAAGCTTACGCCAAGGCACTTCGCGGGACTGGCTTGAACGTGACACGTCTAGTTTTGTATTCGACCGAGCTTGGACAACTCGTGGAAATGCCGGAGACGTGAACCTTATTGCGGGGCTCGCCCTATGCATTACGCCGCAGCCAGCGCACCTGGGGCAATCGGGATTTCCAACAGATAAAAAGGGAGTGGATATTTTGATCTCTCCAACACCGCGTGGGAAACATTAAAAACTTTCACTCCTTTTGATGTCGTCGCTTCAAGGGTGCCAATGTGGGCGTGACCATGGAAAGCCGCTGTGACATTGCGATTGTTAATAGGTTCCGCCAGCCGTGAAGAACCGAGGAACGGATAAATCTGTTCGGGCTCACCGGTGATCGTGGCTTTTGTTGGCGAATAATGAAGGACCACAACCTTAGGGCTCTGCGGATGTTCCTTTTCTAAATGGGACAAAGCCCGGTCGAGTTTCAGGGTCTCGTCGACCGCTTCTTGCACGAAACTTTTCATGGCCGTTTCCCCAAACATAGCGAGCGAATGTTTATCGAATCCCCCTCCAAAACCTTTCGTCCCAGCAAATCCGACACCCTTAATAAAAACCGTCTCCCCGTCCAACACATGGACATGCAGAGCTTCTAGGATTTTGCGGATCTGTTTCTGCTGGTCACGCTCGTAGTCATGATTTCCCAAAACGGCCACAACGGGAATTGAACAGGCTTGTAAATCCCGCGCCAACACCTCCGCCTCAGCATGATGTCCTGTGTCCGTTAAGTCGCCACAGATCAACAACACATCCGCTTTACGTGAGACTTGCCTGAAAAAGTCCTCCCACTTCCCCTGTTCTGTTTCTCGGACATGAATGTCCCCGATAGCGGCTAATGTAATGGTCTGGGTTGGCTTAGATTCCTCCATGATATTCCTCAGGTACTCGTAATGGTCATTGATTTATAATTCCATTCCTTGATATCGATCGCATAGTGCAAGTTCTCGATTAAGGGCCCCCGACACACTCTTTGGACGGACGTGGGCAAGTCAAACTGCCCCTGAGCCCGCGCGATGAGTTCATCGAATATCCAGCGCGGAACTTGATCCCGCTCAGCAGGATACACAAATTGAAAATTAATGACTTGTTGGAGCATGAGTTGCCAATGGTTATCCATTCGCTTGAGAACCCGCTTCCAATCGAGGCGATCTCCATATTTGAGTATGATATGGTTAATATCGCACCCATCGTACCGTTCACGATTCTGGACGTACATCTTGCACCAGAACATCTCCTCGGCAGATACGTATTTCACAGGAACGTTGTAGACCTCCCCCGCCACGGCATTTTCGAACCAAACATCGTCCACTCGGCATATGTTGTTTACCGAGCTGAAAATAATATCGATGAAAAATCCCTCGTGAAAAACTTTCGCGAGCCACCTGACATCGTGGACCTCGATTTCATATTTATCCCCCATCATCCGACGCAATATCTTTTCGTAATCCGTGGGCCGACAGAAGATGTCCAGATCCTTCGTATCTCGGAAAATTCCCGTGAAATGATTGATCGCAAATGCACCCCCCACAAGATAGGGAATTCCCGATTCATTTAACGATTTTAACGCACCACCATAAAAGTTTTGTGCAACCTCGTTTGAACTAGCATTGGGATCAATTTTATACTCAATCATAAGTGGGCCGTGCGTTCCTTCGTGAATTCCCGCAAACTAAACCGTCCTTAACCTGACTAAGCAGGACTAGAGCCAAACCCACTGGATTTCCCTATTTTGCCGATAGTAAAATAGGATTCAATTTGGGTGAACTACCCGTCCTTAATGGGGCAAGGCCACATCCTTAGGAAGGAGCGGCTCAAACCGAGACTTGTCGATGGCTTTCATGTAAGCTTCAAGGGGATTTACAGAACCATCTTTAACGTAGCGCATAATCGCTTCGTCCATTAATTGCATACCTTCTGATTGACCACTCGCTAGCACATCAAAAAGTTTTTCGGTTTTACCCTCACGAATGATCGATCCCACAGCCAAGTTGGCGATAAGGATTTCATTCACCGCCACACGCCCTTTTCCGTCTGATTTTTTCATCAACAACTGCGCCACAACGCCGCGCAGAGATGCCCCAAGCATGGTGCGGATTTGAGGTTGTTGATTTGAAGGGAACACGTCAATGATGCGATCGATCGTTTTACGAGCATTATTGGTGTGCAATGTCCCAAAAACGAGCATGCCCGTTTCAGCCGCCGTAAGGGCTAAGGCAATGGTTTCCAGATCGCGCATTTCACCCACCAAAACCACGTCGGCATCTTCGCGAAGCGCCGCTTTTAATCCGCTCTTAAACGACGGCGTGTCGGTGTGGACTTCTCTCTGTGTGATGACGCTTTTTTTGTTCTTATGAACGAACTCAATCGGTTCTTCAATGGTCACAATGTGTCTAGAATAATTAACATTAATGTAGTCGATCAATGCCGCTAAAGTCGTTGATTTACCTGATCCCGTAGGTCCCGTCACAAGGACAATCCCGGACCGGAGCGCCGCAAATTCTTTGATGATGGGTGGAACCTTCAGTTGCTCAAGCGTCAATATTTTGGTGGGAATGATCCGGAACACCGCGCCGTAACCGTGCACCTGTTTAAAATAGTTCGCCCGGAACCGAGAATTTTCGTCCATCTGATAAGCAAAGTCGAGGTCGCCACATTTCAAATAAGCCTCCCAGCGTTGCGGACCACACGTCTCCGAGAGCATCGCCGCAAGTTGATCACCATCGATAACCTGATCTGAGATCGCCTCAATATCTCCATGCACCCGCGCCTTGGGCGGTTGACCCTGATGCAAATGCAGGTCGGAAGCCCCGTGGGAAAGCATGATTTGAAAAAGTTTATCGATTTCGCGCATGGTAAATTAGTTGTTCAAGAATTCCTTGAAAGGTCCTTTTTGATCAGCCCGCTCGTAAGCTTCCCTCGCCGTAATGACGTCGTTGACCAGCAAGTCCATCAATGAATCATCCATGAGGCGGCACCCAATTTTTTTGCCGGTTTGCATGACACCATTGAGCATATAAGTTTTACCGTCACGAATAAGCGAGGCCGCGGCTGGAGTGTTGATCAGAATTTCTAAGGCAAGCGCTCGCCCTTTCCCATCGGCGCGCGGGACCAGTTGTTGACTGACAATCCCACGCAATGACCCCGCAACCATGGTGCGAATCTGACCTTGCTGTTCTGTTGGGAAAGCGTCGAGGATGCGGTCGAGCGTGCGCCCTGCACTACTGGTGTGAAGCGCACCGAAGACAAGATGTCCGGTTTCCGATGCGGTAATGGCTAAGGAAATTGTTTCCAAATCACGCATGTCCCCCACCATGATAACATCAGGGTCTTCACGTAACGCCCCGCGTAGAGCAGCGGCAAAAGAATCCGTATGAGTCCGAACTTCGCGTTGAGTAATCTGACACCCCGCAGATTCAAAGACGTATTCGATCGGGTCTTCCAAAGTGATGATATGATCGTGGCGCGCCTGATTCACTTCCTGAACAAGCGCGGCGAGAGTCGTGGTTTTACCAGAACCCACAGGACCGGTCACTAGGACGAGACCGTTATGGAATTTTGTTAAACCTTTTACAAACGCGGGAAGACCAAGGTCCTCAAGAGTCCTGACCTTGTCGCTGACAATACGAAACACCCCTTCAACCCCTAGACGTTGACGAACAACGCTGGCCCGGAATCTTCCTTGCGCGGGATCGTCATAACAAAAATCAATGTCCCCGTTAGAATTAAATATCTCCTTCTGACTCGGGGACAGAACTGCCATTAACAAATGTTCCGTGGCCTCCGGGGCGAGCGGCGGAGCTTCGGCCCAGAACGGTTGAAGTTGCCCGTGTAGTCTCATCACCGGTGGCGTAAATGGACTCAAACATACATCCGACGCTCCGGAATCTCTCGCGTACTTCAGATAATTAGCGAGTACATTAAAGCCTTCAATCGATGTGCCTTGGGCATAAACCGGTGCAACGGATTCCCCTTCCGCATTGGCCGCAGTGGCGTCCGGGATTTCCTCGGTGGGTTCGGCGGTTGCTTCGCCGGATTCGCTTGCAGCTTGATCGTATTGCTGCTGGATCCAAGTGGTTTGCTCTTGGGACATCCACTGCATATCAAGAGAATGTGAAGTAACAGAAAATGCTTCGTTTATTGAAAGGCCTTCAGCCAGTTCCTGCATCTGTTCTGTAGTCAACCAACCTTGGTCTGCCGCTGTATCGAGAAAAAACTGATTAAATGACACCAGACAATGCTCCCCGTTTACAATTGTTGTTCCTTGTCCTTGGGTTCAATCAAGGTCGCCTCAAACTTTTTACTGAACTCCACCATTTGTTGCTGGAGTTCAGGCATCTTCTCGGCAACCAACTTGATCATCAGCTTTTGGCGATCAGGGATCATTTCGGCCAGTTCGGCGTTCATCATGAGTAGATGACAGGAATTATTTATAGAATGACGTAGAATGCGTAGTTCTGCGTGGAGCCGGAGAATAGGATCGGCAATTGAATCGGGGTCGGGGATGATTGAGGACTTGGGTTCCTGTCCCATAGGTTTCAAAGTTAAGGAAATTCCTACAAAACACAATTTTTTATTTGTCAGTCCCCGTAAGCTTGGCAATGTCACGCCACTATGGAATCAGAAGTTCTCGATATCTTCCGTAAAACTGGCGCCCTGCTTGAGGGTCATTTTGTACTCAGGTCAGGTTTGCACAGCCGTCAATTTTTTCAATGCGCCTTAGTCCTCCAAGAGATGCCTATCGTCGAAAGACTGGGAGCTCTGTTGGCCCAAAAGTTTAAAGATGACGAGATCGATACGGTGCTGGCCCCTGCGATGGGTGGGTTAGTGATTGGCCAAGAAGTCGCGCGCCAGTTGCGTAAACGGTTCATCTTTGTAGAAAAAGAAGAAGGTAAACTTGTTCTTCGTCGCGGATTCAAAATTGCCCCGGGCGAAAAAGTGCTCATCATCGAGGATGTCGTGACTCAAGGAGGTCGCGTTCAGGAAGCATTGGCGATTTTAAAAGAACATCAGGCTGCCGTCGTCGGTGCGGGTGTTCTAGTCGATCGCAGCAACGGTTCGGTCAACTTTGGCGTCCCCTTCAAAAGCTTAATTTCCCTTAAGGTAGAATCCTTTTCCCCCGATGCTCTCCCCCCTGACCTTGCTTCCACTCCTGCTATTAAACCGGGAAGTAAATAAAGACCCAAGAACACAGGCAAGAATGTCCGCGAGCGTAGAATAGACAACTCTGTCTATTTCTTCCAAACAGCCGTAAATAAGCCCTAGAATCTTCCTGATTTTCATTTTTTGCAGTTGAGTTGCGTTTCAGCTGCTTTACAGTTTCCGGCCTATGGCCTCAACTTCTCCTACAATTGAACCTCAAAACTTTCACACGTCTCAGGTCGAGCCTGATTGGAAAAAGTTCAATTTACCTGTGGAGGCTGTAGGGATTCTCCAAAAGGCCCCTAGCATAAAGGTCGCGAGCACATGTGAAGAATTGATTGACCTCTCCTGCGGCAGTCCAGATAAAGACGCGTTTGACGTGGCGTACGATGTTCCTGGAAAAGGGCCAGTGGTCGAAGCGCGTGTCGTCCGAGTCATGAACGGTATTGCCGCAAATTATCCGGAAGCTTACATGCGCCGGCGCGATCCCGATTGTATGCTTATTGCCGATGACCAACCCACGGACAAAACAACTTACCAGCAAAAGTACGGCAAACCTTTTGAGACACTCCGGCAAGAGTCGTTCCGTTGGCTGGAATCACAGCGTCTCATGGCGTTTGCATTCACAGCGGGTCAACACAAAATGGGTGTGGATGCGGTGGTTATTTGTCCTGAGAATGCAGCCTTCTTCGCACTCAACCTCGCTTTATTACAGGGCATCACGCCGGTTTCAGATATCGGCGAAAACTTTAAACCTCAATTCGTCCTCTATGTGGCCCCACCTTTTCGGCATACCCACTTTGATGGCCGACAGATCGTTGTTCATAATCGCCGCGAAGGATTGCACGAAATGTTCGCCTACAATCTTTACCCCGGACCTAGCGCGAAAAAAGGTGTTTACGGCGTCCTCATCGGTCTTGGTGAGCGGGAAGGTTGGATCACGGCACATTGTTCTACGGTCCAAGTCATCACGCCTTACGACAACATTGTGGCGATCATGCACGAGGGCGCGAGCGGCGGGGGCAAAAGTGAAATGCTCGAACAAGCCCATCGCGAGGCTGACGGCAGACTGATGCTCGGCAAAAACGTGCTCACGGGGGAACCTCAGTATTTAGAAATTCCAAGGACCTGCGCCTTGAAACCCGTGACCGACGACATGGCGCTCTGTCATCCTTCCATTCAAAAGAATGATGGAAAATTGACGGTGGTCGACGCCGAGGATGCTTGGTTTGTGCGCGTGAACCATATTACTCAATATGCTACCGATCCGCATCTTGAACGGTTAACAGCCCAACCGGTGGTCCCCTTGGCATTTCTCAACATTCGGGCTGTCCCAGGCGGGCGCGCCCTCATCTGGGATCACACGGAAGATTCACCCGGTAAACCTTGTCCAAATCCGCGAGTCATCATCCCACGGAACATTATTCCTGAAATTGTGAACGAACCTGTGACAGTGGATATTCGCAGTATTGGGATTCGCACCCCTCCGTGCACGAAACAAAATCCTTCTTACGGGATCGTTGGGTTATTCCATATTTTGCCTCCTGCCCTAGCATGGTTATGGCGGCTAGCGGCTCCGCGTGGATATTCAAATCCGAGTATCACGGATAGCGAAGGGTTGAGCAGTGAGGGTGTGGGTTCCTATTGGCCGTTTGCCACAGGGCGACAGGTGGACCAGGCTAACTTGCTGCTGAAACAATTTATCGCCACTCCACGTGTCCGTTATATTTTATGCCCCAACCAGCACGTCGGCGCGTGGGCCGTGAGTTTTATGCCCCAATGGATCGCGCGTGAATACCTCGCCCGTCGTGGTAACGCCAAATTCAAACCAGACCAAATTCTCCCTGCGCGCTGCCCCCTTTTAGGATACGCCCTCTTCCGTTTGAGTATCGAGGGCCGGGCTATTCCTGAAGAATACCTCCAAGTCGAGCTCCAACCCGAGGTCGGCACAGCGGGCTACGACGCGGGAGCCAGCTTGTTAAACAATTTCTTTAAAACAACCTTGAAGACATATCTCCACCCAGATCTGCATCCCCTGGGTCGTTCCATCATCGAACAGTGCCTCGCAGATGCTTCCGCATCCGATTACGAGAAACTCATGCCCTCGGCCTAGGCCGCAATGCCACAATGGTGGTTGCAAAAACGTAGCGCAGGGAATATGAGCCGCGAAAAGACGCAAAAAGGAATCGGGGAAAGATAATCTCACGCGAAGACGCGAAGGTTGGTGAAGTTGGAAAACAGACAGGACTGTCTGTTCTACACTTTAACCCGGCCCATAAGGGGCGTGCGGCCACTGTGGAATTGACAAATCCTGTCGGGGCAGAATTCTATAGTTTGTCCGTCCCTTCGGACGATGCCTTTGCTGCGTAAAAGAATGATGAATTATGAAACCTATGCCGAGATGTGCCAGAACTGGCGGCAGCCTGAGTCAGAATCATAGGAAGCCGGAAGCTTCCCAGCTTGTAGCCGGTGGTTGAGCGAGGTTACGAGCGACACCACCGGACCACCGATACCAACGACAAACGCATCCCGGAGGGATGCCAGCAACGGCCGCTTCAATCCAAATACCGCTCCTCGAATGCTTCCCCGAGAACTTCCGATTCATTTTTGCATCTTTTGCGGCCTTTTAGCGGCTATTTTCCCTGTCCTTCTCTTCTGCGCTTTCTCTCAGCTCGCGCCTGATACTGTGATGGCCTGCAATCGCAGTGCCCGCGCCGTCACGAGTCCTCCCCATTGATCTCCGCCCTTCATGGGTCTGGAACCCTCCTGACGCCTCTTGCCAAATAGCTTCCTGTTCTTTTCGAATACCTTCTCCACAAAATCCCTGCTCCCCAATACCGCTCCATCCGCAAAATAGCGTACCCGGCACCGAAGCATCTCCTCTCGTGTCAATTCTCCGCCTGCTTCCAATACGGACTTAACTTGCTCCTTCGCAAATCCACTGGATTCTTTCCCGGCTTCCGGCTCTGCCCCACCTTGGAGATACACATGC
>JAWXCD010000106.1:0-13311 GCA_034440535.1 Verrucomicrobiota bacterium
ATGCTTCCGCTAATTTCTGCATCACCAGTTCATTCTCATCATTTAAAGATGTGGGTTGTTCGCGAACCCTCGCGAACGAATCCCAAAGGGATTCCGTCACACAGCCCAGGGTTGCAAAGCTACCCTGGGTATATGCGGTAAAACCGCACAACCCCAAAGGGGTTGCGTCTCAATTCATAGGAATAGGATGCCCGCCAGTTCTCGCGACGAGTACCGGAGCGATACCGCCTCAATCTTAGAGTTGCCGAGCTACCCCAAATGTAGACCGTCAAGCTTTGAAGCTGATCCCATATAAATTACTAGATTTATGACGGCATACACTAGCAAAGTGACGCATAAACTGGCGCAATTTTATCATTTTCTTCACGCCCAATTGTTTTGTCGAAACTTTTGCTTGCTTACAACGTTGAATATAATGACTTGCTAACCCGTCGTACTTTGGCATCATCACCAACCTAATTTTTAATCTATGAACCATACTAAAACGTTATTCGCCACCTGTTTGACATCCTTAATCACGGTCACAAGTGTATTCGGACAAGCCAAACCTGCGACCGCCCCAGCGTCGGCCCCACTTCCTGCGTCTTCAGTAGCTGCTGTTAAAGTCGCAGTAGTCGATATTGGTAAAGTGATTGAGACTTACCATAAAACCAAAGAATCTCAGAAGACCCTCGAAGCCGCCTTCAATACCTACGCTGGCGAACGCAAAGCCCAGGAAGACGAATTACGCAAAATTCAGGAAGACGGCAAAAAACTTGAAACCGAAGTCGCAAGCACTTCCTTATCGGAAGCAGCCAAGAACGAAAAGAAAAAGGTCATGCAGGACAAGCTTGTTGAATTTAACAATAAACGCCAGGCTTTGATGGATTTCGTTCAACAACGCGAACGTCAACTGTCTGAACAAAACACTAAACACCGTGAAAGTTTAATCACTGAGGTTTTTGATGTTGCCGAAAAAAAATCAAAGGAACTCGGATATAACCTCGTTCTTGCTAAAAGCAAAGGCGGCCCGATCATTTACAACGAACCTTCTTTTGACATTACACAAGCTGTGATTGACGGTCTTAACGCTGGCGCGAAGAAATAACAACGCTGCCTTTTTTAATTTTAAACCCGGTCTTCATCGAAGATCGGGTTTTTTTATGCCCTCATGTTGCCCTGCTCCATGTGCCGAATAAGAATCAACAGGGAATCACTTGCGAAAAGCAATCTTGTGGCGTAAAAATGATGCGTACAAGGCTTTGGCAATACCCCACTTATGATATCGTTTACAATTCTCGGCAGCGGCAGCGGTGGAAACTGCGCGTACCTTGAAACGCCCACCACCCGACTCCTCATTGACGCTGGGTTCAGCGGCAAGCAAATCGCCCATCGTTTGGAGAAAATCGGACGGTCCATTTCCGATGTTCAAGGGATCCTGCTGACTCATGAACATTCGGATCATATCCAAGGTTTAAATGTTCTCTGTAACCGGCACAAAATCCCGATCTATTGTAATCGAGGCACTAAGGACGCCGTTGAAGACAAGTTCAAAGGGTACAATAATTACCGCCTCTTTTCGACGGGCTCCGCATTTGAAATCGGGGACGTTAATGTCGAGAATTTCAGCATCCCACACGACGCCGCTGATCCGGTAGGCTTTGCCTTGTCGAGTGGCGGATTAAAGGTTGGGTTTTTGACGGACCTAGGGTTCGCGACGCGATTGATTCTTGAACGAGTCCGTAACGCTGACGTTCTTGTGCTCGAGGCGAACCACGATTTAAAGTTAGTCCAAGAAGACACCAAGAGACCTTGGGCCTTGAAACAACGGATCCTTTCGCGGCACGGTCACCTCTCCAACGACAGCGCAGCCGCCGTGGCCATGGAAGTTATGAGCGATCGCCTGCGACATTTGTACCTCGGCCATTTAAGCAAAGAGTGTAACCGCCCCGAACTCGCCTTCGACCGGGTCTCTCAAGCCGTCAACGAAATCGGCGCCCGTCATTGCAACGTTTACCTCACTAGCCAGGACGACATTTGCTCCACCATATCCCTTAATTCGTAAGAAGATCTCCAACACTCCTGTCTTGTTTCATCTTCCCCAACCTTTCGCGGCTTCGCGTGAGATTCTCCTTCCTCTGCATGCCTTAAATCTGCGTTCATCTGTGCCCATCTGCGGTTCCCCTCTAACCCTCCGCGCTCTCCGCATCTCCGCGTGCCATTACCCTTTCCCTGATTCCCTTTTTGCGTCCTTCGCGCCTTCGCGTGAGACTCTCCTTTCTGCATGCCTTAAATCTGCGGTTAACTCTTCCTGTTTAACATTGTTTTTCCGCTTTCTTCTAGTCGTTGCAATGTTACTATGCGGCCCATATGTCAGAAGCATTAGACCGGTTGAATCAAATTTATCATCAGCCCTTTTTTGACCTGATTACCCAGGCCCGAAAGGTTTACCTAGAGAATTGGGAAAAGCCTGAGGTGCAGTTGTGCAGCCTTTTGAGCATAAAAACGGGTGGGTGCAGCGAAGATTGTTCTTATTGCTCGCAAAGTTCTCACTATGACACCGAGCTAAAACGCGAATCGCTGATGGACCCTAAGACAGTGGTCTCGAAAGCTGAAACAGCGAAGGCAGACGGCGCAACTCGTTTTTGTATGGGTGCCGCATGGAAGGGAGTCCGTGAAGGGACCCAGCAATTTGAATCAGTCCTGGAAATGGTACGAGGCGTTTCCAAACTGGGAATGGAAGTCTGCGTGACCCTTGGAAGTTTGACCCCGGAATCCGCACGCCAATTAAAAGAAGCGGGCGTTACTGCGTACAACCACAACATCGACACGAGTCCTGAATATTATCCAAAAATCGTTTCGACCCACACCTTTGATGACCGCTTAAATACGATCAAAATGGCGTCTCATGCCGGAATGTCCGTATGTTGCGGAGGGATCATCGGGATGGGTGAAACCGAGCTTGATCGCCTTAAAATGCTTGAAGTCCTTATGTCCTTTACCCCTGCGCCCGAAAGCGTGCCCATCAATTGTTTGACGCCCATGACCGGCACTCCATTAAAGGATCAACCGCCGATCGATATCTTTCAACTCGTCAGACTTGTGGCCACGGCCCGGGTTATCTTTCCAAAGGCTAAGGTGCGCATGAGCGCCGGACGGACGCGGTTAACCAAAGAAGGTCAGGCCCTCTGCTTTTTTGCGGGGGCTAACTCCATCTTTTTTGGGGACAAACTGTTGACCGCAGAAAATCCCGAGGTGTCGGAAGACCGCGCTTTATTAACCGAGCTGGGTCTCGCGCCGCAACCCTCATTTGCTGATAAGGTGTGCTGTTAACAGCGTCACATGAGTGTTCTGGATAAAATTCTGGATTACAAACGCGGGTTTGTTGAGTCGAGCAAACAACGGATCAGCCCGGCGAGTATGCGCACTTTAGCGGAGAAAGCCCCGGCTACAGCTTCCTTTGCGCAAGCCTTGGTCACTGCAGATCAGTCAGTGGCGTTAATTGCAGAAATCAAGAAGGCATCACCTTCAGCGGGGCTTATTCGGGCGGACTTTGATCACCTTCAAATTGCCCGCGATTATTATCGAGCCGGGGCAAACGCGATTTCGGTATTGACGGACGAAGCTTTTTTTCAGGGTTCGCTGAAGTTCCTTGAAGACGTGCATAAGGAAGTGCCGCTGCCTTTATTGCGGAAAGATTTCACAATCGACGAGTACCAGGTTTACGAAGCTAAAGCGTTTGGCGCTTCGGCGGTGCTCCTGATTGTGGCCGCGTTGAACCCCAAAGAAATTGTAGCGTTCCAAAAAATAGCCCATGACATTGGGCTGGATGCCTTGGTCGAAGTGCACGATGCCCATGAACTCAAAGTCGCTTTGGACTGCGGGAGTCAAATCATCGGGGTTAACAACCGGAACCTAGGAACCTTGCACATCGATCTCGCGGTTTCAGAGACTTTGTGTCCCCAGATACCCCAGGGAATTATCCGAGTCGGGGAAAGTGGAATTTACTTTCAAAAGGACGTTGAACGCTTGCGCCATGCAGGGGTCAACGCTATTCTGGTGGGCGAATCAATCATGAAAAGCGGGGATATCCCGCAGCAAATAGGAGAACTTCTAAGACGTGAGGGTTAAAATCTGTGGCATAACGAACCGCGAAGATGCGGAAAAAGCGGTGGAATACGGAGCCGACGCGATTGGCTTTATTTTTTACCCGCTAAGCCCCCGCTTTATCACTCCTCAAGAGGCTGTGATTATTGCTCAGTACATTCCCGTGTTCGTGTATAAGGTCGGCGTATTTGTCGACCGCCCGGTTGAGGAGGTCACTCAAGTGGCAGGTGAGATCGGGTTAAATTCGGTTCAACTGCACGGCAATGAATCACCCAATTATTGTCTCCAATTTTATCAACCTGTGATCAAGGCGTTTAATATGAAGAACGAGAGCGTTCTGCAAGAACTCCCTAAATACGAAATTTCCGCGTACCTCCTTGATGCCTATTCCTCCGGACGTATCGGAGGCACGGGTAAGGTGTTCGACTGGGATTGGGCGATCAAAGCTAAGGTAAACAATAAGCCCATTATTCTTTCAGGCGGGTTAACTCCCGAAAACGTAGGAGAAGCTATTCGCACGGTTCGACCTTACGCGATCGACGTCAGTAGCGGGGTTGAAGATTATCCGGGCAAAAAAGATTATCATAAGATGAAAGACTTTATTCAGGCATGCAAAAAAATATAGATACTGGCCCCGACGAAAAAGGACATTTCGGGATATACGGGGGGATGTTCGCGCCGGAGACACTTGTTTCGCCATTGCATCAGCTTTATCAAGACTACCTAAAAGCAAAAGTTGATCCTGAGTTTCAAAAGGAACTTAAGTATTATCTTAAAGAATTTGCGGGACGCCCTACCCCTCTTTATTTCGCTGAGCGCCTGACCAAGTATGCGGGTGGTGCGAAAATTTACCTGAAACGCGAAGACTTGTTGCACACGGGCGCGCATAAAATCAATAATGCCATTGGGCAAGCTCTGCTCACTAAGCGCATGGGCAAGAAGAGGGTGATCGCCGAAACGGGCGCTGGCCAGCACGGGGTCGCGACGGCGACTGTCGCAGCGTTGTTCGGTTTCGATTGCACCATTTACATGGGGAAAGTGGATTGCCAACGTCAAGCCCTCAACGTGGCGCGCATGAACTTTCTGGGCGCGAAAGTTGTCACGGTCACGGCTGGCCAGCAAACTCTTAAAGAAGCGGTCAACGAAGCGTTCCGTGATTGGGTTTCAAACGTATCTTCAACGCACTATATTTTAGGGACTGCCTATGGTGCGCATCCTTTTCCTGTGATGGTCCGAGATTTCCATCGGATCATTGGCGACGAAGCCCGTGTTCAGATCCTCGAAAAGGAACAGGCGCTCCCCGATCTTCTTGTTGCCTGCGTCGGCGGGGGGAGTAATGCGATTGGTCTGTTTTATCCTTTTCTAAATGATCCGTGTGTCAAAATGGTCGGAGTAGAAGCTGGGGGAAAAGGCATCACTCCAAACATGCACGCCGCGCGTTTTCAGGGTGGTAAACCGGGGGTGTTACAAGGAAGCCGTTCGATGATCCTTCAGGACGACAACGGGAATATTTTGGGCACACACTCTATTTCGGCTGGGCTCGATTATGCGGCGGTGGGTCCTGAGCATTGTTACCTCCACGACTTGGGCCGGGTCGAGTACACCTACGCACTGGATGACGAGGTGCTGGAAGCATTTCAAACCCTTGCGCGCACTGAGGGTATCATTCCTGCCTTAGAGAGCACGCATGCGGTCGTTGAGGGGATCAAACGAGCCCGGGTCATGGCGAAAGATCAAACCGTGATTATTAATCTCTCTGGACGTGGCGATAAAGATGTAAACCAAGTCGCGGACTTCCTTAACATCAAAATTTAACGGGACGCTTATGAAATCAATGACCGGTTATGGCAGGGGCCAGAGTACAAACAATGCATTTAAGTTCACGTGCGAAGTCAGTTCGGTGAACCGTAAACAATCCGAGATTTCGTTGCGCATCCCCGCGGAGTTCGATGGTCTAGAACCTAGGATTCGTGATGAAATCAATGCTCTGGTGTCGAGGGGCAAGTTGAATGTGGTGATCACATGTCAACCCCTCCAAAGAAAATCAAACATCAATAGCCACTTTAATAGGCCTGTTATTGAAGGTTACGTGGAGGCACTTCGTAAGTTAAAGAAGGAATTTAAACTCACGGGTGACGTTTCATTAGACACGCTTGTACGCATTCCGGGTGCGTTAAAACCGATAGGTGACTCCATTGATCAAGAAGCACTTTGGCCCCAGGTTAAAAAGGCGTTGGATGACGCGTTACTCAACCTTTTGGGAATGCGCACAAAGGAAGGGGCGTTCTTGACTAAGGATCTTGTCAAAAGGTTAGCGCTTCTCAAAACCATGGTTTTGCAAATCGAAAAAAGATCTCCTGAGGTGGTTAAAAATCATCGCAAAAATTTACATGAACGAATTAAAAACGCCGGTGTTGATCTGGCTGTTGACGATGAGCGGTTGGTTAAGGAAATTGTATTTTTTGCAGATCGTTCAGATATCACTGAGGAATTAACCCGCCTCAAAAGTCATTTCTCCCAGTTTTCCAATGCCCTCAAGGAAAAAACACCCGTCGGTCGCACCCTTGATTTTATTACCCAAGAGATGAATCGCGAAATCAATACCATTGGCTCAAAAGCCAACGATATCATCATCTCCCAACGAGTGGTAGAGTCCAAAGCCGAACTCGAAAAAATCCGCGAACAGATTCAGAACATCGAATAAGTTCCTCACCAGCAAGCCGCACGATTTGCAGCGCTCTCATTTATCCTGAAATCTTTGCCTTCAGTGTCGCAACAATGCAGCGATGAAGGATTACCGAAATCAGTAATGGCGTAAGAAAAGTTAACATAAGCATTATTCCCAAGGTCGAATCATCATAGGAGCGAACGAATGAACGGAGAATGATGACTTCAAAAAGGACCATAATCCATAAAAAGATAGGATAGGTGAAAAACGCCACGAACCCAGCAATTTTACCAAGTGCGAGGGACAGCTGAAGGTGATAATATAGAAAACAAATGAGGATACTAAACCCTATCAGGTAGCCCCAGAAGAGTTCCATGCCGGGCCAATCATTGACTAGGAAAATCCCAAGAATAACCGCACAAAAATCCACAGAAACACCGGCGAGAGATCCTAATAGTTTTTGTCTAAAAATAGACCCGACTGAGATGGGTGTTAGCGCCAAAGTCGACCATGTTTTATCATGAATTTCATGAGTCACTCCATTCATGAGAAACCCCAGTTTAAGAATAAACGCGATTGTTCCACAAGTTAGTATGAGCGGCCCGAATATTTGAACTGTACCCTCATTTTTCCACCAAAAAGCCCAAATGAAAGATAGAAGAAAAATTCCTAAGTAGAAAAGGGCCCTACGAGCTAGTGTATTGCGGCCTCCTGCAAAAAAATAAAATTCCTTCCAAGCGATGCAGTTTTTCCAGATAGGGCCTCTTCCTAAGTCCAACCATTTGAATTTCAACTTATCCCTAAACCCTCCCACATGAGTTGGCTTTTCTTGAAATGAAAATCGGTGGAACAAGAGGCAAGATATTAAGAACAGGCCAATACCCATTCCTAAGTTGGAATAAAACTGAAATCCAATGAGCGGTCCTGCGAATGTTGTCGATAAAATATTGCCCAACTCCTTAAAGTACGATGTCTCGTAAAAAACCTCACCGATGCGCCCAAATAGGGTGGTTACCTGGTTGTTGATACCTTGAAATATGAAATAAAAGAGGGGTGGCAATGCAAAATAAAGGACTAATGCCACGCTGAATCGGTTACGAGCCATTTCATTCGTAGCCGAAATCACCGAAAAAAACATGGCGAAGTTAGCGATAAAAAACAAATAAGCCGCCAAGGAAAAATAAACCGCGCCTATTTGTAATAAGTCCACACCTCCAAGTGTTGTCGCCAGAACAGTAAAAGGAAGTTGGATCACTAAAAATAAAGCTGCCCAAACGAGGCGACTGACGCACTTACCAAACAAGAGGGCGAACGGCGATATCCCCGTCATTAACAAGAGACCGAGGTTATTTTCCTCTTTTTCTTCGGTGATAGATGACGAAAACATGTTTGCGGCCGTTAAGGTAATAAAGAAAAAATTAATGTAGGAAACTGCCTTAAAAAAATGTAAGCCCGCAGCCTCCTTCGGTCCATTTGCTGCAAATAACAAAGCAATCAGAATAAAGAGAAGCAAAATAAGCCTGAGCGCGTAACTGCTCTTATTCCGCGCGTCCATCTGGAGTGCTTGATCCAAAAAGGCGAAGGTCGATTTTAATTCGTAACCTCTCATGCCCTCACTCCGGGTTGGGTCAGGTCCATAAAAGCCTGGTTCAAATGTTTCAAATCTTCTCGTAGTTCCTTCACTTTAGCAGCACTTTCCAACACCTTTTCCAATATCCGAGAGGTTCCTACTGCGGAAGGGTCGTATTGTAATCGATAAATTAATCCGTCCTCGGATACTTCAACGTGCGAAAAGGATGAATCTTGTTTGAACGCAAGTGCCAATGGCGGACAGGGTTCTTCTAACTCGAGCCTATAAGCTTTCAGGACGGTGTCGTGGGTAAGTAGGCCGCGCATGTCGCCCGAATATCGGACTTCGCCTCTATCGAGAATGGTCACGCCATCACATAACGTCGCGAGTTCACTTAAGATATGAGAACTGATAAATATAGTTTTTCCTAAACTTCTCAGTTCACTCAAAATTTCCATTAATTCAATGCGCGCACGCGGGTCCAGTCCGCTGGCGGGTTCATCAAGGATGAGCACCTCTGGGTCATGGACAAGCACTCGGGCAAGGCTGACACGCTGCTCCATTCCGCGCGAAAGCCCTTTAATTAGGTCGTTTTTACGGCCTTCCATATCGGTGAGAACCAGCACATCACGGATCACATCCGCGCGTGTTTTTGCCACGAGCCCATAGGCAGCTCCAAAAAAATCCAGGTACTCATAAACGCTCATTTGCCGATACATACTAAAATGATCCGGCATAAATCCAATTTTACTCCGAATTTTTCCCAGATCCTTGTTGAAATCGTGCCCAAGGACTGTCACTTGGCCTTTGGAGGGTTTAACCAAGGTCGCAACAATTTTGAGTGTGGTTGTTTTTCCAGCGCCGTTAGGCCCGACGAACCCGTGTATGGACCGACGCGACACATTAAAACTTACATTCTTAAGTGCGGCATGGTTTTTGTAGTTGTGCGAAAGGTTTGTGATTGAAATGGCGTATGGGTTTTCGGGGGTCATAAGCTTTGTTTTCTTGGAAGGTGGAATTCTAATAAAGCACGCCCCGTTTCCTTCGCTGAAACACTGGGGTCAAGTTTCATGGCTTCTGGGATATCAGATATCACGAGAAGCAAAAGTCCGGGAGGCGGTGGTTGATAATTCTGAATTTTCCCATTAAACCCAAAAACGTTCTGCGAGATCATAAGCTTCATGGCACGATCCATTAAGGGGGTAATCTTCTGTGTTTGGTTAAATTGTCTCTCGAATGAGGTATGGTTCAGTGCAAAAAATTCAGTTTTTGTGATCCTGGATTTCTCAACCCAATGATTCTTGATAGGGTTCAATTGAATGACTGAGTCTTTGTCGAGTATCCATGCTTGATAAACAGGCATGACACCCAAGGGATTATCCGCTTTCAATTTAACTTCTAGCCGCGGTTCATCTGTTTTTATGATCTCAAATTCATAGGGTTGATCTTTTATGATCCCTTTGTGCATAAAATATTTCGTGGACATACGCGGGATATCCATCGCTAAGGCACTTTCAGTCCCTTGATGAATCAGAACTCCACTTTGACGAAACCCAAGGACTGCAAACGCACTTAAGAGCGGTTTTCTGTAACGTACGGTGTAACTTCCACCCTTGCCAACAGCCAAGCCGGTATAAGATGTGGTTTCAAATGTGCCAGGGCTCCATTGTACGGCATTCAAGAGCGAAAAAACCTCGCATTTTTTCTTGGGCCCCTGCCAACCCAAGAGGATAAAAGCCAATGAAAAAACCACCGACAGGGAACAAATATAACCCAAAGATTTGCGATACTTTTTATGTTTGAAGCCATAATGAATCGCTACCGGCCCAGCACAGATAAAATACACCATGACTAATAATGAAATAATTCCCCAGTTAAACGTCGGCTTTACGGCGTCAAGTACCAAGGTGTTCATTAATTCCTCTATGGTTGTTTTATAATCGAGGGTAATGAGAGGTGCAGCTAATTCCTGTTGGGACAGTATTGAAGCGTGAAATTCGTTTTTGGTTAATGCGTGACGGAAAAGGTTCAACTGAGTTTCTACTCCTAAAGGTTGATTTAACGGGCCAAGGTCACCGTTAAACTCAGGCGGGCGTCCTACGGAATCGTTTAAAACATGAAGCACCCCTCCTCGTTCGAGCCATTGCATAAAGTTTGCTTTCCGTGTGCTATCCCAATCGGGTGTATGATCAAGCACCACCGAACGCATTTGATCCAACCCTATGGGATAAAGGGGAAATACGTCCTCGGACATGCGTTTAAGACCGACTGCCGGGGACGTTAGGTCATCGCGCGCTTGGAGAAAGATGCCCTCGTTCTTTGATGCTTTGGGAGTTGGTAATTCCATTTCTTTTAGAATAGGACCAGACTGTGTACTCAGATTCCAAGTCTCTTCATCTGGGTTAATATAAAACAGCACGTGAACCCATTTACTTGCACCACCGCTTAAAAAAAACTTAACTGAAATCGGAGCCCCATACTTCTGGAGGCTATTTCCATTAGTAAAAATCAGTTTCCCTTCTTCATTTTCTAATGTCGGGTTTTGAATCAGAACGTGGAGGTAATTGAATGTTTCCGGAATGATCCCCCCGTCATAACCCCACACGACTTCCTTAACCTCCACCCCGCGCGATGTAAAGGGGAGCATGAGGACAATCACTCCAATGAAAAGCGTTCGAAGGTTCACTCTATGGAGTACACCGTTAATCCTCACGCTGTCGCCCTAGTCTTTCTAAAGCATAAATATGAGTGGGGGTTCAGCACCCGGAATTATTCAAATATTCAGCTTCCATGTCGAGCACGATGAAAATCATGTGTGTCTGATTGGGAATTCAAAGATTCATTAACGAAGAAGTGCATTTTAGAAGCGCCACAGCCCAGCCACGCTTTTACCCGGAACCCTCCAGAGGACGTCAATATTGCATAGACGATCATGTCTGTGCTGAGCTCTTGGCCGTTATTATCCCCTTGGGCTTCGGTTGAGCAGGCTGTCGGCGTGGCGATAAATATAAAAATACATCAGCCCCATGATGCCTCCATAAAATCCGAAATGAATAAATATTAATACAGGATTTATTGATTCATAATTAATCACTTCTAAAACGAGGTGGCCGGGGATAATGCAATAAAAAAAATTCGATGCTTGGCTGCTTGGATAACCGACAAATTCTTCCAGAAAATAACATAGAGTGGAGAATGCCACCACCCATCCAAATAAAATGGTGGTCGCCATGATCGTGGCTTTTGGGGCGGACTTTGCAATGCATGATGACAAAGTAGCCACGAGCATGATCAGCCGGGGGTAGATGATGATGGCAAGTAATGCGCTCAAAACCACTACGTAAATACTAGAGTGAGTTCGTCGGTTGAAGCTAGAAAGAAACCAAATCGAAATTGAATTAACAAATACAACGAGACCACAGATATTGTTAGTCACGAGTAGTGAGCGAAACTTTTGTTTAAAAATTTCTTTACGGGTTATTGGAGTTGTAAGAAGAACCTCCAATGATTGTTTCTTTTTTTCGTCTGATATTAAATTAATCGATAAGGCGAAAATCAAAACAAGATACACCGTCCAAGACACCAACCAAAACAGGAACAATTGACCATTATAGTAATCACCTACATTAAACGTCATGATAGCGAAAGCCACTAGCCCGCCCACGGTGGCCAGCCTGGTCAGCGCTCTAGGTGCAAAAGCAGAACGACGAGCCCATTCTTTCCAAACAATGGGATGTTCCCCGGAGATGGGTGTTTTTAGAGCTGCTTTTCTTTTGAAGAACTTTTTATCGATACGCTCAAACATCCGATGAATAAACCATAACAACTCACTCAAAGGTTTTCGTGACTGCCCAAATGCCCGGCGATACAGAAAAAATCG
The DNA here is from genome assembly GCA_034440535.1 of Verrucomicrobiota bacterium. Classification (GTDB taxonomy): domain Bacteria; phylum Verrucomicrobiota; class Verrucomicrobiia; order JAWXBN01; family JAWXCD01; genus JAWXCD01. The sequence goes on from JAWXCD010000106.1 coordinate 12,205, forward strand.
AGCTCCTTTTAAATACACAATCGACAGTATTCCAACGGCTATTGATGAAAAGTACCAAGGGAGAGAATAAGTATGGTAAGGAGAAATATTGGCCCTAAAAGGCGGAAATAAAAGGAGGGCGTACTCTTCTTTAAGATGGAAACCAAGAAAAATGTCTAACAGGACCGGAAAAAATGCTGTCAGTAGAGTGAGAATTAAACTGGAAAACATTGATCCCACACTTGAAGAAGAATACGACGAACAGAACAGGGCAATTGATGCATTTAGAAATAAGGCGGTAAGGACGCACCATTGAGTTTCAATAATCTTTTCGACGGTTGTTCCGCCCATCAAATAACTCATTATAGTGATCGGCAAAAAGCTCATTAGGAAAAAAATAACGGGCAACAAGCTCGAGAGATACTTTTCAAAAATAATCTCGCCACCACGAAGCTCGGTTAGAAAAAGAAGAGACAAACTTTCTCGCTCCTTTTCAATAGTGATAACCCCAGAAACAACTATTGGCACAATCAAATAAACGTAAAAAAACTGCATCATAAGGATGGATTCATAGAAGTCTCTGCCTCGACCAAGTGCAGAGATGGAACCGCCCATTAAATGTTTTCCCGACACTATAAGGAAAAGAATAATCGACAGGGAGACAAAGATGATCCGATTGATATACGTCCGACGATTGGACGCCAGTTCCCGAAGTTCGCGCCCGACGAGTGGAAAGAAAAATAGGCGTCTCAGAAAATGCGCCCTAGAAATTGCCATGTGTTTAGTATTGCTCAAACCCTCAGCTCCTGTCGAGAATGAGGATTTCACAGTCAACTAGTGTAGGCCGTCATAAATCTAGTAATTTAAATGGAGTCAGCTACAAAGCCTGACGGTCTACATTTGGGGTAGCTCGGCAACTCTAAGATTGGGGCAGAATCGCTCCGGTACTCGTCGCGAGAACTCGCGGGCATCCTATTCATATAAATTGAGACGCAACCCCTTTGGGGTTGTGCGGTTTTACCGCATATACCCAGGGTTGCTCGTCATCGAGAAACCCTGGGTAAAGTCAGGCACACACAACCCCAAAGGGGTTGCGCCATAAGATTGCACCTGCAATTAATCTTATCG
>JAWXCD010000107.1:0-5267 GCA_034440535.1 Verrucomicrobiota bacterium
CGGGTGCGTATTGGGGTGTTGAAGGTGGAAGTGTTAAGTTCTGCGACTTTATTCCTGTTTCCACAACTAATAGCCTGTCCCTAAGATTTTCTTGTCTCTGCGACTTTATTCCTGTTTCCACAACTAATAGCCTGTCCCTAAGATTTTCTTGTCTCTATTATAAATTTTGGACACTGTTATTTTCTCCAGAGACTTAATCTCGGGCATTCTCAGCCCAACAATACATTACCTCATCGATATAATTTAAAGAATTTTGGACCTCGTTGTTTTCTCACGTATTAAGACACCTCTCTGAAGCCCTTGATGCTGTTCGTAAAAGAGTGGAGTTATATCAATCAAAAGCCTGGGCTAGAAGGTTTTTCGATAAGTGGAAACAGTCACTCAAGTACAAGAAGCTTCCATCGTACGAAAAGTTCGCAGAACTGGTGGAACGCAACTGGGACGGAATAGCAGCCTATTGCGGTTTTAAGAGACCATTATCACTCGGCTTTGTGGAAGGCCTAAACAACAAGATCAGGGGCATCACTAGACGATGTTACGGTATCAGAGAGCGAAATTATCTAAGACTGAACATCCTGACTACAAACTTGCCATCCATCCACTAAAACAACAAATTTTTACCCAAACGATTCCACGAAGAGGCAAAATAAAAATCGGCGCATGTTAATGCGCCAATCAGAGGCTGCCAAAGCTTAAAAACCTGCAAAGTGATAATTTTCGCGGCTATTAAGTTACAGCTTTATTCGTTAAAGACGCCCTTGGGCTGAACGGACCATTTGGAAAGAATGCCCTGATCATTAAACCTCAGAGTAATAACGTCATCTTTTTCGTAATAATACCATGTTTCCCCGGAGGCCGTTGGAACGACTTTGCCAGGATTGCCGACTTGCTGCTTAAAGCCTGCGCGGTCAACTTTTCCGACCAAGGGTTCCATAGTTTTTTTGTATTCAAGATACCGCTTCTCAAATGTGTTTGAATGGCTGCCCGAGGCTGCTGATTTCGGAGGATTGCTAACTGAACGAGTTGATGAGGTTGTGTTACATCCTGACACCACAATAAGAGGGAGGAAAAGGAGAAGAGTATAATTCATATATGTCTTACTAAGGGAAAACGGATTTGATAAAAGAAAAAAAAACGCGCCCCTAATGGGACGCGTTTAAATAAGCTATTTTCTACTATTGGTTAGAAAATGTAGCGAAGACCAGTACGAGCAAGAGCGTAGTCGTTGCCTGAGGAGACGAACACATAACGGCCGTCACCGAAGATCGACCAATTAGGGTTGAAACGCCATTCAAGACCACCACCCGCATGACCTTCACCTTTAGCGCCGCTGACGAATACTCCGCCGCCGCCGCCGAATACGTAAGGAGCAAGTGCCTGATTGAACAATTCAATCGGGTAACGAGCAATGATGCTAGCATTCACAGCGCCAGCTACGTCATTTCCACCGTTGTCCCAGAGTTCGCCTTCAACACCGACACCAATGTAACGGGTGAAGAAGTGGTTAACTCCTAAACCGCCACCGAAGCCGCTGCGGATTGGGCGACCGCTGTCAGCGCCTACATAAGCACCGAACACGTCGAATGATGTTTCACGATCACGGAATAAAGAGGTTTCAACAACTTTATCTTCGATCACTGGCTGACTCAACATCTTGGACGAATCCCCAGCAACGCTGAAGCTTGTCAAAGAGGCGGCCACAAATAGGCCTAACACGAATTTCTTCATATTTATATTTCCTTGGTTTATTTTGTTTGGTTTTTGTTTAAGGTTTAACTTAGCCGCCATTCTCTACAAAAAGTTTGGAGTTGCAAGAACTTTATTTTATTGGGCTCTTTTTACGTAAAATACTCACTATCAACTCATTATAACTTAAGGCTTAAATCTTTTGAAGAGTTTGGCTTAAGTTTCTTCTCAAAAAAGCCTCAAATTCCCCATGAATGATGAATTATTCTACTGTCACGCTCTTGGCGAGATTGCGCGGCTTGTCCACGTCGCACCCGCGCATAACGGCAATGTGATACGATAAAAGTTGTAACGGGATGGTGTTCAATACGGGTTGCAACCATGGTTCAACTTTAGGCACGTAAATAACGTCATCCGCCAACTTTTCCAAATGCGTATCCCCAGTGGTGGTCACGGCGATGGTCTGCCCCCCCCGCGCTTTTATTTCCTGGAGATTGCTCAAGTTCTTTTCGTACACGTCATCTTGAGGTGCCAAAAATATACTGACCGTTTCCTTATCGATGAGTGCTATGGGCCCGTGCTTGATCTCACCGCTTGGAAAAGCTTGTGCATGCAAATACGAAATTTCTTTAAGCTTGAGCGCCCCTTCCAATGCCACTGGAAAGTTCATCTGCCTCCCTAAAAACATAAAACTCTCAAAAGATTGATACTTTTTAGCTATATCCTTAATATGGTCGTTGCTTTCCAACACACGCCTCATCAATTCTGGCAATGCCTGCAAACCATCGAGGATTTTTTTACCCTCCGAAAACGAAAGATGCCTAATCCGGCCCATTAACAGCCCTACCATGGTTAATATGGTGACTTGTGAGGTAAAGGATTTGGTGGCGGCCACTCCGACTTCAGGTCCTGCACGCATGTAAATCCCGCCCTCCGCTTCTCGCGCTATCGTACTCCCGACTACGTTCACGACAGCAAGTGATCGATGCCCTTTGCGCTTGCTTTCCCGGAGCGCAGCCAAGGTATCCGCTGTCTCCCCCGATTGCGAAATAACAAAAACTAATGTGTTTTTATCAATCGGCGGGTTGCGGTACCGAAATTCACTGGCGTATTCAACTTCAACAGGAATACGCGCCAATGATTCAATCAAATACTCCCCGACCATCGCTGCGTGCCAAGCCGATCCACAGGCGGAAAAAATGATCCTATCCACCGAGCGCAGCTCACCCATGGTCAAGTTTAACCCTCCAAATCGGACGGTGGCGTCCTCGTGGATGAGCCGACCCCTTAATGCGTTTTCAAGTGACTCGGGTTGCTCAAATATTTCCTTGAGCATGTAATGTGCAAACTCACCTTTTTCTGCGGCGTCCGGTTTCCAGTCGATTTTGCTAATCATTCGCTCCTGCTTTTCACTGGAGGTCAGGGAATCAATGGAATACCCGTCCCGCTTAACGGTAACCAAATCGTAATCGTTCAAATACACCACCGACGATGTATGCCGGATGATGGCACTCACGTCACTTGCGAGAAAGTTTTCGCCGTCACCGACGCCTACAAGCAGCGGGCTTCCGCGGCGGGCTCCTATGATCACTCCGGGACAATCCTCATGGACTAAAGCTATTCCGTATGTTCCCACTACTTCAAGGAGCGCGCTCTTAACGGCCCCTACCAACCGCTCAACCCCCGAGGGATCGGTGGATAAATTGTAAAAGTATCCAATCAAATGTGAGAGCACTTCGGTATCTGTCGAGGATTTGAAGTTATTGCCCTTTTTTTCCAATTGCTCCCGTAATGAGATATAATTTTCAATCACCCCATTATGCACCAAGGACAGATGCCCAGATTGGTCAGCGTGTGGATGGGAATTCGCGTCACTGGGTTCTCCATGGGTCGCCCAGCGCGTGTGCGAAATTCCAATGGTTCCTTGCACAGGGTCACTTTTCAGAAGCTCGGCTAACGCATCAATTCGTCCCTTTTTTTTTCGGGTATGGATTTTTCCATTCAATACGCTGATCCCCGAGGAGTCGTACCCACGGTATTCTAAACGTCGTAAACCTTCCACCAGGAGCGGAGAAGCCTCTCTATTTCCTATATAACCAAGAATGCCACACATAGAAGTTGATCGTTAATTCGTAGCATTTGTAATACCAGACCGAATTATTCAAAGCTAAATCCTTTTTCCTGGGGTCGTTCCATAATGCCTTTTGTACAGTCTGATAAAATACCCGGTGTCTTCGAAATGCAGATCTGAAGCTATGGCTTTCACTGTCTTTTCGGTGTTATTTAACAGAACATGCGCGCGTTCCAGTCTTTGGATCGTTAAATACTTCAACGGTGGAACCCCATAATGTTTCGTAAAATTCCGGCACACATGCGCGTAACTGTACCCGAGTCCTTCTAATACGGACTGGAGCGACGCGGGCCGTTCTTCCATTTCATCGAGCATTTGCTTAACTTGTTGGGCCAATTCAACGGGCGATCCGACATTTATTCCACTTTCAACGGTTTCCGCAGGATAAAGGCACTCCCGTATCGCCCGTTCTAAATAGGTGCGCGCCAAAAATTTTCCATCGGTCCTGCGCGATCTATAATGCCCAACTAACGTCTCCATGAGTTCGCGCACAAACTTTGGGCGCCTGACTTTCCCTCTAAATATCTGCGTGAGAACAAAATCGGGCGCCTTCCGAACCAACCGTTTCTCAACATGCGCAGGCGAATAAATACAGATTTGATTCTGCTCAATCTCACCAATGTACTCCCAATCAAAATGAATACATTCCCTGAAAACGGGGCCACTCACTGCAAGGCTTGAGTGCTTCACTCCGGGTGGGACGATCAAATAACTCCCCGCTTCACATTCAAAAACGGTATCCCCCATTTTTACTCGTGTCGTGCCTTCAGAAAAATAAACGAGCTCGTGATCAAACAATTCACGGGGAGCTTCTAGAGTTCCTTCTTTCCACGATCCCACCCACACATAATTGATATGCGGGCTTGTCGAAAATAACCAATCAGATATCATTTTTATCCTATAACTATCAACTTTATCCCCTTTTTTTAAATAAAATGATAAGGTATTATCATAAAAATTTATCAGTTTCCTCTTATTATGAAATACAATTCACTCGGTAAAACCAGCCTGTCGGTCAGTCAACTTGCGATGGGCGGCCTTTTCGTTTCCGCGATGGGCGGGGCGTATGAAGATTCTAAAAAAGCTGTGGATCGGGCCCTGGCTTTGGGGGTCAACTATATCGACACGGCCCCGGGTTACGCGAATAGCGAGGAGGTTCTTGGAAAGATTCTGAAAGACAACTCTAAGCCTCTCGTCATTTCCACAAAACTAGGTGGGCGTCCGCAACCTTTTAACGCGCAGGATAAAGACCTCCTTTTTCAGTCGGTCGAACAAAGCCTGAAGCTTCTTGGGCGCGATTCTATCGACATCCTCATGGTCCACGAACCGGACCGCCCCAATGAATATGATTGGTTCACCGATTTCGACAATGCGGTCGGTCCTGTGATGGAGGTTCTGGAGGAGCTTAAAAAGTCTGGGGTCATTAAATTTACGGGCCTGGGCGGAAGGA
>JAWXCD010000108.1:0-22855 GCA_034440535.1 Verrucomicrobiota bacterium
ATTCTCGCGACGAATACCAGAGGGATTCCACCCCAATCTTAGAGTTGCCGAGCTACCCCAAATGTAGACCGTCAAACTTTTTAACTGGTTCCATATAAGCTACTCAATTTATGACGACCTACACTAGGCTGTGCATCGGAATCTCTCTGGGATTCTTCTTTTAGAGCTTGAGCCCTGCGACAAGTCCCTTCGGGATTCTTTTTCAGAGCCTAGATTCTACGACGAAATCCCTTGGGGAGTTTTTCCGGAAATGGTAATGCCTATACCATTAAACCCCACATTTGCGGATCAATTATCCCACGCATTATATATGTGTGGGTCGTTCGCGAACCCTCGCGAACGAATCCCAAAGGGATTCCGCCACAAAGCCCAGGGTTGCAAAGCTACCCTGGGTTAAAAGCGAAAATTGGCACAACCCCAAAGGGGTTGCGTCTCGATTTAAATGAATAGGATATGCGATACGTCTCAGAGCTCGACTCGATTATGCGCATGGAAGACCGTCCCGCGACATCCTCAATTGCAAATCTCGATGAGGGAGGACAGAACAGTTTTCGGAGAGGGTGGTGAACGTTGAATAATGAGATCAAAATCCATTTTTTGACCACTAAAGGACATGTAGGTATTTGAATTCAAAGGCCTTATCCACACGAGAAGGAAATCACGAGGCGTTGAAAAAAAGCTATGAATGAAAGGGAGATTGCGAACAGAAATCTCTCCAACGATAGCGATAATACTCGCTTGAGTGAGATGAGGCGTTTGTCTGAAACCGAACCTTCCAGCATCGTAAAGTGGACTCCAAATTTTATTCCACTCACTTGAGCATGAGGGGGAAAGGTGCGTATCCAAGGAGTACACAACCTTTGAGTTTGGAATGATAGTCTTCTCTTTTCTAAAAATCCGAGTTCCGTCGTCCAAATCGTTCCACCCAGGTTCCAATTCTAAGGCGCGAAAAACATCGGGATCCCATGTGGATTTTATTCTTTTAAGGTTTTCTAAAATTCGGTTCAAAGGGCCACCTCTGTCATATTGAGATCGAAGCCGGCCATAATAACTTCACGGTCCTCAAGCTCACTACCGATGATGCCGAGGCAGAGAAGACCTAAATTTCCGAAGGACGGGCCGCAGATACGACAGCGGTAAATGTCCTGATTTTCCCCTGAATAGACATAATAAAGAAGCCTTCCCCTTGGAGATTCGACGCAGCCTAAACCTGTAGCGAAGGCCTTAACATCTCGAACACCGCCCCATATATCTCCGGCAGGAATTTTCTCCATGCTCAAAACCATAATATCGATGCCTCGTTTTATTTCCTCGAGGCGTAACAACAACCGAGCGTAGGCATCACCTTCATGCAAAATGAGCGGCTTAAAATCTAAAGATGAGTAGGCTAAAAACCCGGAGGAACGGAAATCTGTCATTATCCCGCTAGCGCGAGCATTCACTCCTGAGAAAGTCCCCGATACCCTACCATCCGCACAGGCAAGGCCCCTAAGCAATCGACAGAAATTATCATTTTTAAGAATGTGCATGACCGCATAAATGTCCAAATGAAACTCGTTCTTCCACAAAACAAAACGTTCAAGGGCATCATCGCATATATCGCGCCGCACGCCTCCAATAAGATTAACCGAACGAAACCAGCGACTCCCCGACACGTATTCAATCCAATGCCTTAACCGTTCCTCCGCCACTCTCAATCGATTGCTATAAATTTGCTCCCCAATCGACGCCAAGACATTAGAAACGACCTTTAGATGTCCGGACAAAATTTCCGACTCAAGGAAAACCATTCGGACGTAATTTGCGCGCTCAGGAGCCGGGGTCTGGCAAAGTTGCTCCAATGCCATGCAATAGCCCAACGAGTGACTGAAACTGTTATCAGCACAAATGTTTTCAGCTATTTCAATCCCCATATCCACGGGAACACCTTCAAACATTTTTTCCATTCCGCGGTGGGTATAAAAAGGGTCAATAGCCACATCCACCAAACGATTATGTCTGATTTTTACAAAGTCAATGGGCTGACAACCATTGTTACGCACGTTTAGCCAAGAATAAATATCATCGGGTTCGGCGTCAGGGGTAAAGAACCGAGGCTCACCTCTCGCTGATGACAAAACATAGTCTTTTCTCATCGGATGATCAGCCGGCTTACGATAGTTCAGGCTTCGATAATATTGATTTTCAATACGTGTTTCGGCGTAAAGCCCAAATAAAACTTCAATTTCATCTTCAACAATGAGGGCATCAGGAAACACGCCCGTGGCACTTGGAAATCTTGTTTTGTGATCGGGCAAGTCGAGTTGAAGGATCACTATACCCCCGTCCACGCTGTTTTGAATAATATAGTCCAATCGAAAGTCCCCTAGACTATTTTTCAAACCTCGAGTGTCTAACACCGCGATCGTCTGCAGTTGATAGTTCAACCCTTTGAGTTTTTGTAGGAGCGAAATCAGTAAGGTGGGCTGCACCTGAACCCGTTCCCAGAGAGGTCGAGTCTTGGATTTATCAATGACTTTGAGAGAAAACGCTTTTTCCAATGTTTCAATGACGGTGGAAGACATTATATTAAATAAACCTGAGTTGATGCATAATCGTGAAAATAAATCTCATGTGCAGGAGGATTTTACACATCAGAAACAGGAATTGTGAAGCTCACATTCTCAAAACATGGTGGCACCGGCCGGAATCGAACCGGCGACACAAGGATTTTCAGTCCTCTGCTCTACCGACTGAGCTACAGTGCCAAAAAATAAGAAGATGATTAATACGGAACTCCCTTAAAATGGCAAGTACTATCCTAGGCTATCATTCAACCGCCCCTGACCCTTGACAACCTTTTGTTGCAGATGCAACATGAAACAGGTCAACAAAACTGCCGCTCTCAAGATTCCACCTCCATCAATGACCGTGCCCCAGTGTGCGTTGAAAATGTTGATTCGAAATTAAATTTTAAGGTCGATGAGCTCCCGCTCACCGCAGGAAAATTAAAATTACAGAAAAAACTGATTCCGCGTCTAGCACCGACTTCGCGGGGGCGTTAGAGAGATTTAGCGTGGATTCCAAAAGAAGACCGGTGCGCTCTTATATTTTAATTTTCGCCACTCCCCTTTTAGCGGGCACACTACAAGCTTTTGGTGAGCTTTTGACGAAATTTCCAGATCCGTTTCTTTAATGTAAAATTGTCCTGTTTCGTGAATGCGTTTCCCCAATCTACTGATTTAACAAAGTGATTCAAATTTGAGAACTCAAGCTGTTCATTCCAAAATGCAATTTCGACAGGCTCAATAGAGCTTCCGTAATAATAGGTGCTTGCGAGTTCCTTTTTAATTTCATAACCCACAGGACAAATTCCGTGTGCTCCCTTTAATTGAAGAAGGCCTGTTTTACGTTGAAATAAAGCTTGGGTTTCACTAAAAGAAACCATCCATCGATGATGAAAGTATCCTGTATATGCGGGATGATCGAAGCCCATCGTCTGTTCGACAAGTCTAGATGGACATATGACGAGTATCTTTTTGCTCACTCTCATCATTTCCATGAGAGGACTAATTGGATCGCGTATATCCTCAAGTGTATGGCTGCACAGTCCCAAATCAAATTCCTTGTCATCAAACGGCCATGTTTTTTTGCTACATATATCTATCTCTGTGTAATTCTCTGGTTGCCAATCAATCTCCGGAGGTTTAGTTCCCCATGCGTTTGTGAGTAGGCGATTTTTATTGTAAGGCTGTATATCGATTATGTGGGATGATCCACAGTAAGGGGCAGACCCACCTCCTACGTCCAATATTCTTCCCCCCTGTTGTAGGATAGGCAAAACCTCTTCTGGATAATGCTTATTATTGTAGGACTTTAACATATGGATTCAATTGTGACTTGCTGAAGATCCCCTTTTCGACCAGTGGGAGCTTCACCCAAGAAATGGACCATATTTCGGGTTAATTTATGGTTACATTTTTAAATGATCAGGTGCCTCCTTTCAAGCATGAATTTGCCTCCTGTCGGCAACGGAACAAAAGAGGAATTGTTGCCTGTTCATAAGTGAACAAAATGTTAAATGCTAAAGCGGCCTAAAACAGGTGGCCAAACTTCTTTGGAAGGGGTTTCATGTGCTTCTTTACACAGGACTCCACACTCGATCGAAAGCGCGTCCATCTACAAAGCCTCCCGAATTCATCCGCTACTGTTGGTAATTAGGCTGAAAACTGTAGATGCAAAAATTACGACAGAAAAATCACTGACTTACGCCGACAGAACTATGATGGGCAATTTTATAGATCCACAGGAACTTGTGAAACAACAGAAGGCACTGAGACCTCGCTTATTTTCCTTTTTCGATAGGTAGCCTGTTTGACACCGGTATATTCAATTAATTTGGCCACCACCTCATCAAATTTCTGCCCCACGGAATCGGGATGATGTGCATCAGAATTTATCATCACAGGTATACCTCGTTCCACGAGCTTGCCAATGATCCACCAATTCGGGAATTGCATGCCAATCCCATATCTAAACCCGCTTGTGTTAATTTCGACACTCATCTTGGATTCCATCACGGCATCCAAGGATTTGAGAATGGCAACTTCTACTTTTCCTTCGGGATTTTTATCCCATCCCATATGTCTATGTGATCCATCGAGGTGCCCCACAATGTCATAGGTCTTGGTTTTGGCCATCTCTCCGATCAAATTAAAATAGCGTACGGTGAGTTCCTCTCGCTCAGAACCAGAAACTGTTCGCAACACGTCCCAGACTGCGCCTGGCAATGATGCGGAATGGAAAACGTGAACAGACCCTATGACGTAATCAAAATCTTCACGACCTACGAGTTGATCACAGTCACGCCAAGTTTGAATTTCCCCCTCGTAATCAGCCTCGACTCCATAAAGCACATCGATGGACCCTTTTAGTTTATCTCGCGCAAAAAATACGGCATCACGATAGGAATCAAAATCACTTATGGTCATCCGGGGGCCCTGCATGAGCTGAGAGGACAAGGGAATATGGTCGGAGGCCCCGAACTCGGTCATTCCTAGTTCAGCCGCTTTCTGTGCGTAATCGATGACCTCACCGGAGGCATGCTTACAACGGAAATTATGCGAATGATAATCACAAAACACAGGCATTCGCATATTAAACAATCCTCCCAAATTTTTTTTCCAATTCCCGCGCGGTTATGAGAATCATGGTAGGCCGTCCATGAGGGCACGTGTATGGCAACTCACATTTTAATAAGTCACTGAGGAGCCTTTCTGCTTCAAATAAAGACAAGGGATCATTGGCTTTTACTGCAGCTCTACAGGCAGCCTTTGCGATTTGCTCTTCCCTGAAACGTCGATCCCGACTCGTTCTTCCCCCTTCGGACTGCAGACTATCTAGTACATCTTTTAACAAAAGCCGGGGGGACACTGATAACAACCAAGGTGGCAACGAATCAATCATCACTGTATTTCCACCGAACGAAGAAATCCCTATTCCAATCTTATTCAAAACTTCTAAGTTTTCTTTAAGGAAAGCCTCATCACGGGGATCGAGTTCAACTGTTTCTGGCATCAATAAACGTTGCGATGCAATATCCTGGTTTTCAAGATGTTTAAGAAGTTTCTCAAACAAGACCCGCTCATGCGCTGCATGCTGGTCAATGAAAACGATACCTTCCGCACTCTCCCCGATAATATAAAGGTTACTAATGATCCCCAGCAACCGGTAAGGTATATTTTTCATCTGGCCGCCCACCGGACTTGGCCCCGGGTTAGGTTGGGCAGTTTCTGAGATCGAAGCATTGGCAAAAGAAGGATTGGGGCTCAACGGCCGAGGGGTTTGCTGAAAATTAAAAGATGGCGTAAATGTAGTTGGCGTCCCTGATGATTCCGATCGGAGCACGATCGGAACATTCCCCATAGAAAAGGGTGGGGCGGAAGGTGTAAAAGTCGGATTTTGAGCAACCACCTCACCTGATGTCTTCTTGTCTGTAATCGTGACCTCAATTGAGCCCTGGGTTTTAGCCAGAGCTTCTCTAACAGCTTGGACTATGGCGGCCCTGACAGCGGGCTCATCACGGAACCGTACTTCTTTCTTCGATGGATGCACATTCACATCCACCAACGCGGGATCCATAGAGATAAAAAGCATACACACAGGATAACGCCCTTTCATCAGGGCATTGTGGTACCCCTCCATCAACCCAAAATTAAGTATCCGGTTTTCAACAGGCCTTCCATTAATAAAACTATGTTGTTCCGAACGATTACTGCGACTCACTCCGGGGCGACCCACGTAACCTGTGATTTTGAGACCATAAGATTGGTGGTCAAGAGGAAGGAGTTCGTTAAAAAAGGGCGCCCCATAAATTTCAAGAATTCTCGAAGCGAGACTCTGAGCCGAAGCAAGTTGATAGACAACGCGATCGTCTTGACGATAAAAAAAGCCAACTGCGGGATTTGATAATGCCTGAATAAGAATGCCCTGCTGAATGTGAGCCAACTCGGTAATATCCGATTTAAGAAATTTCTTTCGTGCAGGCAAATTATAAAAAAGTGATCTCACTTCGATGGACGTCCCTGAAGGTGACCCACAACTTTGAACGCCCTGAATCGTTCCACCATGAATGATCACTTCAGAACCTTCAGCCGCCTCTTTTTCACGGGTCATTATTTTAAAACGCGAAACCGATGCGATACTCGGAATCGCCTCTCCTCGGAAGCCAAAAGACCCGATAGATAAAAGGTCATCGGCATTTTTTATTTTACTCGTGGCATGACGTTCAAGACATAACAAGGCGTCGTCACGGCTCATGCCGCAACCATCATCCGTAATCCTAATGAGGCTTTTACCGCCTCCTTTTATTTCGACATCAATGCGTTTAGCACCCGCGTCCAGAGAGTTTTCGATTAGCTCTTTAACAATAGATGCCGGCCTTTCAACTACTTCTCCTGCCGCAATCTGATTAGCGACTTTTTCTGAAAGAACAGTGATTCTATTCATGGAAAAGTGGCACCCGGTTTCTTCTTAACCACTTTCACCTTAAGTTCAGCATCACGCAGGAGAGCATCAGGATTCTGCAAAGCCACCAACAAGTCTTTTTGTTTTTTATCCGCAGCCAAAGAAAGAGGTGTTCTACCCAATTTATCCTTACAATTTACATTAGCTCCGTTGGCGACCAAAAGGCGAACTACATCCGACCTACCCGCCCTGACCGCTGATAACAAAGCGTTCCAACCATCGTTGTCTTTCGCGCGTTGAGCGTTAATGTCAGCCCCATATCCAATCAGGAGTTTCACAATATTGGCATTACCTACATTGGAGGCATACATCAGTGCAGTATGTTCATAACGGCTTTTGGCATTTGGATCGGCGCCTTTTTCAAGAAGCATTTCGACAATAGCGGCATTCCCATTGGCAGCCGCCAACATCAATGGCGTATTACCACCATCATCAATGGAGTTCACATTTGAACCCTGCATTAATAAAGTTTGAACTGCCACTGTATCATTTTCCTGTACTGCCTTCATCAGATCATTGGCATCCACTGCGCCCGCATTCCTTAAAATAGCTACAATTTCCCCATGGTTATGGGCACCAGCGTGCATTAAGGGAGTTTTTCCAGATTCGTCTTTTGCGTTAATATCCACGTCCCTCTGGACCAATATTCCAACCACCTCAGTACGACCCAGCATAGCCGCAAGCATGAGGGAATCCGCTCCAGTCAAATTCCGCGCGTTAATATCCGCTCCTGCATTGAGAAGGGCCTTTACGGTTTGAATGTGGTTGCGATCTAAAGCAACCATTAAGGGAGTCCAGCCGTAGTCGTCTTTAATATTTATAAATGCGCCGGCAGCAAGAAGTGACATCACAGTGCTCGTGTGACCTTTCTCGGCAGCGTAATATAAAGCGGACCCGCCCCCCTCTGGACGTTTTTTATTTAAGGACGCTCCACGAGAGACCAACAAACTGACCATGGCCGTATTTCCGCGCATCGCAGCCGATGTGAGAGGAGTCCAGCCATCTCTATCCGCCTTATTAATGTCGTACCCTCGCTCAAGCATCGATTGAACAGCACCTTTTCTTCCTTCGCTTGCTGCTTCCACTAAGTGTGACGGATTTTTGGCGCAGCCCGCCAGAATTAATGAGGCCGCTAATCCGAATTTGATGAATGGAATTTTCATATTATGGTGTCAGCGTTAAAAAGTACTCTTAAAGGATTTAATACCACCGTGAAACCAAATAAATTCAACATATTCATTACCGTTTTAGGGATCTTCTTGGGACTCAATCCGTTTAACCTCGTTATGGCGCAGGAACCTAGCAATACCATCACCCCCGTTGAAATTGTTAAGGTCATTAATGAAATCCGTTCAGAACACAAAATTCCGGCCCTCCATCTGGACGCGACCCTCTCGACATACTCCTCCGATTGGGCCTTAACAATCGCCAAAAAAGGAAAATTAGTTCACAGGTTTAGCTCGAACCTCAAGGAAATAATATCGCGTGAAAATTACAATGGATTGTGTGAAAACATTGCCTTTCATAGTGTCCAGGGAAGCTCAGCCCAAAAAATCGTTACCTCATGGATGAACAGCCCAAGTCATCGGACAAACCTCCTCAGGGAAAACAATAACCGTTGCGGAATCGGCATTGCCATTCAAGGCAGCCGAATTTATGTGGTATTTAATGGAGCTGATTCAGGATTGTACGGTAAATGAATAATAAATCGGGTCCCTTTACCCATTTCACTTTCCACGCGAATTGAGCCCTGGTGGGCATCAATGATTCTCTTTGTGATTGCCATTCCTAAACCCGTCCCACGCTTTTTGCCGTGAGTAAAAAAAGGCTCAAAAACTTTTTGCCTAACTTCTTCAGACATTCCTATTCCAGTGTCGGCAATAATAAGATCCACGCCATTGGAATCAGCAATACTTTTTATGGTCAACGTTCCACCTCCTGGCATCGCATCAATCCCGTTACCAGCAATGTTTTGGATGACCCGATAAATCCTATCGGAATCCGCCATGATCATGGGAACATCATCCACTAAAAGATCAAGCTTCACCTTACGTTTCTCGCAGTCCGCTTCGTTTAAAGCCGCAAATTCATCCACTAAATCCTTAAGATTCGTGGTGGCCGTCTTCAAATGTGAATCCCCTCTTGAGAAATCAAGAATCTCATGAGCCATGTTGTTCATGCGATCGACTTGAGAAATAATGATGCCCGTAAGTTTTTTAGTTCTTTCGTCCTGGCTAGACATTTGAAGAACCTCAGCCCCACTCCGAACGGCGGCCATCGGGTTTTTAAAATCATGAATAATCCCCCCCGCCATTTGGCCTACAAGACCCAATCGTTCACTTTTCAGCATCTCCTTGATAAATAATTTATCCAAGCTGCGCATTCGCTGGGTGATTGTTTTAATCATGTTTATCGCAATATGCGGATAGTGCAGGATGATGATCTCTTCAAAATCCTTTTTCTGAATCTTCCACAATTCGCAATCGGTCAATGCAATTGCGGTTGCGGAACGTGGTTCGTTATCGACCACAGCCATTTCACCGAAAAAATCATTTGGATCAAAAATGCTCAGAACCTCTTCGAGGCTTTGTCGGCCTTCCTTGGTAATCTTAACTTGCCCTTTTTCGATAAGGTAGACACAGCTCCCGTGGTCGCCCTCTGAAAAAAGAGTCTGACCCGCTTTATGCGATTCGTGCTGTAAAATCTTGCCGACCTTTTGAAAGTATTCGTCGGTAATTCCCTGAAATAATTTGTTTTCGCGCGCACTCACTGGCAAGAGATTATAAAGCAACAGGCAGTCAAGTCAAACCTTGTATCCGTCAAACAAACATACAAGTGAATTTAATTTTAAAAATTATATCGTAAACAGATTCGCAAGAATTTATCCTGTCTACTTCCTATTAACAACACTCACATTTTTAGCCTATATTTTTATTGCTCTTCAGACTTTTGTGTGGGATTTTTGCGGATATAAATCGAGATTTCCACAGAAAAACAGGATCCGGGTTCTGTAATTGCTCTTGTTTCTGAAGCCACGGGCATTTGTCACTAGAGATTGAATCTTTGCATTGAACCCCTCTGAGACGGCGTTGGTGATAGGGTGTTGGGCATAAGTGACGATATTGTCCAAATGACCTTTGAGCATCCGCGCGACTCCGACGATGGGCTTGAGTCTGCACCGCACCGCCCATGCATACCATTCCTTGAAATACTTGCGCATTCCTTCCTCGCTTTTTTCATTCCAAATCGCACTGAAAAGCACTTTGATTCCCCAGACCTTCGCACTCAGAAGCGCTTCACTCTTGAGTGTCTTGAAGGTTTTCCGCTCCTCGGGGTTCATGTTCTTTTCATCTTTAAGCCACATGTATTTGGTGCCCTTGAGTGTTTGATCCCCCTGTGCCTGCAAGTCCTGATGCTCCTTGCGACGCACTTTGTCGACAGCCTTTTTTAGATGTCCGAATATGTGAAACTTGTCGTGGACGATACTGGCTTGCGGCACATGGTTTTTTGTCGCATTTTGGTAGGCAAGCCACATATCCATTGTCACTGCCTCGACTGCCTCACGCTGTGCAGGGGCCAGCTTCAGCCACAACTCATTGCAGGCCTCCTCGGTCCGTCCCTCCTGAATATCGAGCACCCGCCCACCTTCAATATCGATCATGACTGTCACGTATCGATGTCCTTTCAAAAAACTCTTCTCATCGAGCCCCACATACCGCACCGGGTCCGCACTGCGACGGGACATCCCGCGCCCAGCGGCCCGATTCATAATCGCCTCCGCCTGGTCCCAGATAATATTCAACAAAGAGCGCGAATCCAGATGGTGCCATCGTCTTTCCCTATATCCATGAATGTGCATCCGTCGCCCCTGCTCATCGGCCCACACTTCCCGTTTGCATTCCACTAGAATCTCTACCCGCTTCTCCTTAAGCAGGAGATTCACTCCGGTCACTATCCACGGCTCTTCGACTCCCCTCAATTGGCTGTAAAGTTTCTTGTCGTCCATCCATCAAATCTACAATCTCCAAAATGAAAAATTACACAAAAATCTCTAAAGAGCCTAATTTTTTGCCACTTCCTTTTTTCTGTTAATGTCCACGCATGAAAGTTTTGGTTACGGTGGGCAACGGTTTTATCGGGTCACATTAGGTGAACAAATTGATAACCGATAAACATCAGTTGGTGGACGTTGATGAGTTTAAGTATTCTTACGATCCCAAGATTAAAATGCAGATTTTGACACTCGCGCCTGCTCAGGAGTTGTGTGGGGATGCGCTTGAAAAGTTAAAGAAACACACAGTTTCACAGTTAATTGTCAGCAAAAATTGGACTTACAAGGTTTTGTTCATTTACACCATTTACAAAAAGAAAGACTTTTTTGATGGGCTTATATATTCTCTTTATATTCTAAACTCGATAAGATAATATTGCATAATCGCCTCATGCAAAAAATAGCTGTTATCATACCTGCCTACAACGAGGAATCGTCCATTGCTTTGGTAGTGAACGAGGTAAACGAATTTGCTAAAAACAAAGAATTTAAAATAATTGCGGTGGTTGTCAATGATTGGTCTCGGGACTCCACCTCACAGATTATAGCAAAATTAAATTGCGTCAGTCTAAACCTTCCAATCAATTTAGGAATTGGAGGGGCGGTACAAACAGGATTTAAATATGCTCTGGAAAATAATTTCAATATTGCAATACAACTTGACGGTGATGGACAACACCCTCCAGCTGAAATCGAAAAACTTTTGAAAGAAATGAAAAGTACGGGAGTCGATGTGGTCATTGGATCGCGGTTTATTTCGAATGACGGTTTTCAATCTTCTATGATTAGAAGAATGGGCATAAATTATTTTAAGTGGTTAAACCATCTTTTAGTTGGCATAAAAATCAGCGACAGCACTTCCGGTTTCAGGATGATTAATAAAAAAGCGTTGGAACTTGTTTGCGAATATTATCCCGATGAATATCCCGAACCGGAAGCAATAATTTTGTTTGCCAAACGTAATTTAAAAATCAGCGAAGCTCAGGTGTTAATGCGAGAAAGGCAGGGAGGCAAATCTTCTATTAATTCATTTTCAGCAGTGTACTATATGTTTAAAGTAACTTTAGCTATTTTATTTACATTTGTGAGGTTAAAAGTTAATAAACTATGAGCTTATAAATATTAAGCTTTACTATTAATTTTACTTGCTCACATAATTCGACACTTCACTCCATTAATAATTACAAATATGGCACGAATTCAGATCATTGCAATCCTTGCGAGTTTATCCTTTTTAGCTTATATCGCCCATCTTATTATTAAAGGAAGGTTGCGTGAGGAGTATGCGTTTACCTGGATAGTCTGCACCACTATATTGATTGTTTTTTCCCTTTGGAGAAATGGGTTGGAAATTCTTTCTGGAATACTGGGTGTTTACGAAGCCGCTAATCTTGTTTTTACAGGTGCGATTTTTGCTTTGTTAATTTATGTACTGCATTTGTCGGTTGTTGTTTCTAAACTACACCAAGAAAATAAATCGATGGCTCAGGAGCTTGCCTTACTGAAAGAAAAAGTAGAGCGTAACAATTATAATAAATAGTTATTCACTGCTTTAATTACCTGATCTATTTCGATATGTCATATTGGCAAACCAGATCCGCATCGGTCAAACAGTCTTCCTCCCACCCAACAAATACGGCCACTTCAGATGCTCGGATGCGCTCAACTTGCATGGCACCCTGTACTGTCCCTGTTATTCCCATCACACGCATGAGTCGCTCGACCCTCTTGTGGTTGCCCCTAATCCACATTTCTTGAATTTCCAGGCGATTTAGGAAAATAACCACGATTACCACAATTGAACTGGGGAATAAAAGGCAACACTCAAGAATAATCGATTTTATTGGCCGTAAAATTTAAAAGTTGTAAAGATGCTCTTTGAACACAAAAGCCTAACGCTCAGAAGTTAAGCGCAACTCACACTATTGAACTGTGAGATTTTAGATTTTCAGAGTATATTACCCCAATTCATGGACCTCGAAAAACCCATCGTTCAAAACGACACATTGCCCGCCCCTGTGCGAAACCGATGGAAAGAAAATCTTTCTTACCTTGGGATCATCCTCCTGCTTGTCGTGAAACGGACAGGCGAAGAAAAAAGTAATATGATTTCGCCGAAACTGGCAGCATTCATCGTCCAAAATAATACTTATTAGGGCCAGGCAGGAAGATAGGTGAGGAAATATCCTACCGATTGGGGATGGATCTATATTCGTTTCAGGTGAACGGCCTTACAGTTAAAAGAAATGTTACTTTAAATCTCAATCAAAAATAAACCTGGAGCTTATTTACCGAGATCAAAGTATTAATCAAAATTAATCCTTTCCCTTTCAATTACAAGAGGGCGCTTACGAATATGCGTGTGAATAGCTCCAATGTATTCGCCAATAATTCCTATAAAAAATAATTGAATAGATGCGAAAAAGAATACTCCTATTACCAGTGGCGCAATGCCTAGCGTGAATTCATACCAATATACCAGTTTATAAATAGTATAACCTAGAGCTACCAAAAAACTTAAGATAGCTGAAAAAAATCCAATAAAAGCGGATAAACGTAAAGGCAACTTTGAATGGCTGGTAAATCCAAGAACGGCCACATCATATAATTTAAAAAAACTCGCGGAAGTTTTTCCCCCCTCCCTTTGTGGCTGGGTATAATTGATTTCGTGCCGGTTAAATCCAAGTTCAGTGATAAGCCCCCTGAAATAGGGATATGGATCATCAAGATCTCTCAAAATAGTTATAAACTTCTGATCATATAAACCAAAACCGGTGAAATTTTGAATGGGAGATTCTCCCGATGCTGAGAGTCTTGTCATTAATTTGTAAAAATAACCTCTAAGAGCAAACATCACAAGGTTTTCTTTACTGGCATTCTTTACACCAATCACAATATCAAAACCATCCTGCCACTTTTGAACAAAGTTAAATATCATATCAGGTGGATCCTGAAAATCTGCCACTAAGTACACTACGGCATCACCCTTGCACTGGGTCAGTCCGTAAAAGGGAGATCGTATCCACCCAAAATTCCGCGCATTGGCAATTACTTTAACGTTTTTATCGGTTCTCGCAATTTCTCGTAAAGTACTCAGCGAGCGGTCGGTTGAAAGGTTATCAATGAACACATGCTCATAATCATATTGTGGCAATTGTTGGAAAACAGTTTTAACCGCGTTTACCAGTGAAGCTATATTTGCCTCTTCATTGTAACAAGGTGTTAATACAGAGATGCGCTTTTTCATTACATATTTTAATGCTTTTCAAAAATAGAACTTTTTTTGCTTAACGGCGAGATTTTTTTGCTTTTTTTGCTTTTTTCACATATATTTGATCTTTATGAAGTGCAGTTATATCCCTGTTTGAAGCCTATTTATGAATTCTGTTGTCAGGGAAGATATTAAAAAAATAATCGAAAGCTTTTCTGGGTGGGAAAGGTTCCGCGACAAAACTATTTTAATTTCGGGCGCCAATGGTTTCTTGCCTGCATATATGGTTGAGACCCTGGTTGAACTAAACAATGTTTTTGATAACATTCATGTAAAAGTAATTGCCCTGGTAAGAAATAATAAAAAGGCCCAGAAAAGATTCTCCCACCTTCTGGCAAATAATAATTTAAAAATCGTTGTAAAGGATGTTTGTGATGAGATCATTATTGACGAAAAAATTGATTACATCATCCATGCGGCAAGTCAGGCCAGTCCAAAATACTACGGTATTGACCCTGTAGGCACGCTAAGCGCCAATGTGATAGGCACCATTAACTTGGCAAAACTTGCAGTAAAAAATAAGCCCGAATCGTTTTTGTATTTTAGCTCAGGGGAGATTTATGGCGAACTGCCTGAAAAAGACATGCCCGTATCTGAAACCACCTTTGGTTATTTAGACCCCGCAAAGGTTCGATCATGCTATGGAGAAAGTAAACGGATGGGCGAAACTATTTGTGTAAGTTACCTGCACCAGTATGGCGTAAAGGCTAAAATTGTAAGACCCTTTCATACCTATGGTCCCGGAATGCAGTTGGATGACGGAAGGGTGTTTGCCGACTTTGTTTCAAATGTGATCTCTAAAAAAGATATTATTTTAAACAGCGATGGATCGGCACAAAGAGCATTTTGTTATTTAACCGATGCTACAGTCGCTTTTTTTACAGTTCTTTTAAATGGCAAGGATGGGGACGCTTATAATGTTGGCAATCCAGCCGAAGAATACAGTATTTTGGAACTCGCTAAAATCATCCTTGACATAAGACCAGAATTGAACTTAAAAATTATTCTTAATAAGCCTGCGGGTGTTAACACCTATTTAAAAAGCCCGATGTCCCGAAATTCACCTAACATACACAAATTAAGTGCACTGGGATGGCAACCTCAAGTATCAGCCAGAGAAGGTTTTGAAAGAACAGTAAAAAGTTTCAGTTGATTATGGTGATAAAAGATTTCAAAGAGAAGTTTAAAGTAGGTGAAGTTTCAAAAGCTGACTTCATTTCGGAAATGCATAATTTTCATAAAGTATTATTTGATTTTTCTAAAAACTTAAACCAAACCGAGATCGCTAAAATTGAGATTTATAATGGTAAGGTCATTTATACCTCAGCCGCAACAAAGTATCACAAGGGTGGCGCTCAGTTCATTTGCGACATGAACGATAAAAGAACCGCACCTGTTGAAGCTTTTAATTTTGATCTGTATGAACAGGCCGATTCTGAGATCATTTATAAGTTGATAAAGGATGGTTCAACAGTTTTTGATATTGGAGCAAATATAGGGTGGTATTCTATTCACCTCGCTAAAAACCTTCAGAAGTGCAAAGTATATGCCTTCGAACCATTGCCAGATACATTTAAACAACTCCAGGAAAATGCTCATCTCAATAAATGCGACAATATCCTATTGAACAATTTTGCCCTGACCAATAAAAAACAGGTATTAACTTTTTTTTACTCACCTTCAAATACGGTCGCTTCCTCGTCAAGGAACATCATGGAGAACGCTGAAGCAATTAAAGTTGAATGCGAAGCTTCTACTATTGACGACTTTATTGCAGATAATAAGATTACTAATCTTGATTTTGTTAAGTGTGACGTTGAAGGGGCTGAGTACTTTGTTTTTAAAGGGGGAATTAAAACATTCAGCGAACAAAAACCGATCATTTTTACTGAAATGCTTAGAAAATGGGCGGTTAAGTTCGACTATCATCCAAATGACATCATAAAATTATTTACCGATATAGCTTATAAATGTTACGTTGTTGCAGGAGATAAATTAAAGGAAATAAAAGAAGTAACCGAAAGCACAACGGAAACTAACTATATTTTTCTTCATCCCGCAAAACACCAGCAACAAATAACCAAATTTGTCCTATAATCAATTCACTTAAAATTCAAACTTCTGCATCCTTCGCCAAAGCCATTAGGAAAACCACAATAGAAATGGTTTACAAAACCAAGGCCTCGCATATTGGCGGAGCACTGTCAATGGCTGATATACTCGCCGTTTTGTATAATGATATTTTAAATATTGATCCAGAATCACCAAAAGAGGATTTGCGCGACCGGTTTTTACTTTCAAAAGGCCATGCCTGCACGTCTCTGTATGCTGCGTTAGGCTTAAAAGGATTTTTTGATGTAAAAGAACTGGATACTTACGCCGCCAACGGCAGTATTTTTTTAGCCCATACCAGCCACTACGTCCCGGGCGTTGAGATATCCGCGGGGAGTCTAGGGCATGCCCTTCCGGTATCGTGTGGCCTTGCGCTAGCAGCAGAAAAAAAACACAAGAACTGGAAAACTTATTGTCTCGTAAGTGATGGAGAACTTAACGAGGGATCGAACTGGGAATCAATTTTACTTGCGCCTCAATTAAAATTGAAAAAATTAATTCTTATTGTGGATTATAATAAAATACAAAGCTTTGGTTTTGTAAAAGACATCATTGACATTGAACCTTTATTTAAAAAATTTGAAGCCTTCAATTGGGAAACCTATGAAATTGACGGCCATGACCATAAACAGTTATTAGATACCTTTAAAGCCTGTGATAATACCAATCCAAAGCCTAAAGTGATCATTTGTAACACTATCAAAGGCAAAGGTATTAGCTTTATGGAAAACAAATTATTGTGGCACTACAAATCACCAAGCGAAGAAGAATATATACAGGCGATAAAAGAGCTTAATTAAAATGAGAACGGCGTTTGTAAAAGAGCTGATAGAACAGGGTAAAAAAAACGACAAGATATTCTTACTTGTTGCCGACCTTGGTTTTAGCGTGGTTGAACCTTTTGCCGAACTTTTTCCTGAAAGGTTTTTAAATGTCGGAATTGCCGAACAAAATATGGCAGGCATTGCAACAGGCCTGGCAATGGAAGGTTACAATGTTTACATTTATTCGATTGGCAATTTTCCAACCTTAAGATGCATGGAGCAGATCCGTTACGATATTTGTTACCATAATGTGAGTGTAAAGATAATTGCCGTTGGTGGCGGATATGCCTATGCGTCTCTCGGAGCTTCTCATCATGCCACAGAAGAGATAGGAATGCTCAGAACCATCCCTAATCTGACCGTGTGCGCGCCCGGAGACCCTGACGAGATGAGGGCAATTACCCGTTTTTCTTCGACTTATGCTGGACCTTGTTATATCAGGATAGGTAAAGCAGGCGAACCGGAGGTTCATAAAAAATATAGCAAAATTGTTGAGCAAATTAAACCAGGTGATATTTTAAATGTAATTGATGGCAGTGATGTGGCAGTTTTTTCCTCAGGGGCCATGCTGGAATATTCTGCAACGTACATTAGCCAAAATAAATTAAAAGCGTCTTTATACAGTTTTCCCTTTGTTAAGCCCATCGATCTCTCGCAGCTTTTATCTTTATTTAAAAAGTACAAAAAGATCATTACAATCGAAGAGCACCAGGCGCATTGCGGGTTTGGTTCTGCTATTCTGGAATTAATGAACGATTTAAAAGAAAATGGTCAACTTGATCAAGCGCCAGCAGTTAAAAGGATAGCTATCAATAATGCTTTTTATTCAAAGTCTGGAACTCAAAACTATCTTCGAACCATAGCGGGCTTAGAGTTCAAGTTAAGTGATTTTGAATCATAAAATTTTGTCCTGTAAATAATAGTGGAGAGAAAAGAACCCATCTAGCCGAAGATGTAGCTGGGTGTCCTGTGATTATATGGAGCATGATAGTAGGAGTAGATGCGCAAGGCTACAACGAGAAGGACGACTGGTATAAGTCGGAAAGGATCCGACGTCCGGTGCCTCGCCAACACATGAACCTAAAGCTCAAAAGATGACGGTGACTCACACTATTGAACTGTGAGAATTTTAGAGTATATTACCCCAATTCATGGACCTCGAAAAACCCATCGTTCAAAACGAAACATTGCCCGCGCCTGTGCGAAACCGATGGAAAGAAAATCTTTCTTACCTTGGGGTCATCCTCCTTCTCGTCGGAACAATTCTTGTCGTGAAACTGACAGGCGAGGTTAAAAATGATATGGTTTCCCCTGTGCGGGTGCCCTTACCTGCGACGATTGGCTCGTTTGTAGGACGCGAAATTCCTGTATCTGATATTGAGAAAAAAGTACTTCCGGAGGACACCTTACTCTCCAAGAAACTTTACACGGACCCCCGCGGCCTTCAGATTTTCGTTACCGCTGTAGTGAGCGGCGCCGAAGCTCGTAGCATTCATCGGCCACAATATTGCTTACCAGGACAAGGCTGGAATATAGGTGATGAAATGATCCTGCCGATTGGAGCTGGGTCAAATTCGTTTCAGGTGACCCGCCTTACAGCTGAACGAAATGATATTTTGAATCTCAATCAAAAAGTGACCCGTAAATTGGTTGATCTTTATTGGTTTAGTGGTCACGGTCGGTCCACGGCTAAACACTGGAAACGTTCATTGTGGAGCACGACCGACAGGTTGTTCCAGGGAGTTAACCAACGCTGGGCGTTCATTTCTATTTTCGGGGAAGTGACCGCACAATATCATCCTTCTGGACTAGACGAAGCCGCAACCACAAAATTGCTTTCTGAGTTTGCCGTAGCACTCGAGGAGGCTATTGTTATTCGCGATGGACAATCAACAAATTCTCATTAGGGACGAAGATCTTGAGGCCCTGAAAGTTGCAAAGGCCTATGTCGTTTCTCCAACTGTCGCAGCCAAATTGGCTAACATTATCGGAACCCCATTGGAACACGCTATCAAATCTCTGCCTTCAGGCGTTTCTCAAGTCATCACTAAGGTCACTGAAAAGTCATTGAAAGCAGCGCTAGAATTTGCGGTGCTCACGCTCGACAATCGTAAAAAGAAAAAGTCGGCAGATCTCATGCACAAAATTTTTGCTGGGGCCTCCGGGGCTGTCGGGGGGGCTTTTGGGTTTGCCGCGCTTGCAGTTGAACTCCCTGTTACAACCACGATCATTTTTCGGTCCATTGCGGATATCGCTCGATCTGAGGGTGAAGACTTATCCTCTATTGAAACTAAGCTGGCCTGTTTAGAAGTATTTGCCCTTGGTGGCAATAGTCAGGAAGATGACGCTGCGGAAAGTGGTTATTATGCAGTAAGAGCCGCACTGACAAAATTGACATCCGAAGCCGCTCGGCATCTCACCGAGAAAAGCCTCACTAAAAGCGGAGCTAATATCGTCTCGCGTTTTATCACTTCACTCGCATCTCGTTTCGGCGTTGTCGTTACTGAAAAGGCGGCCGCCATGGCCATCCCTATTGTCGGCGGGGCAGGTGGTTTGATTGTGAATACTATTTTCATTGATCACTTTCAAACCATTGCGAGAGGTCATTTTATCATCCGTCGAATGGAAAGAGCCTACGGAAGCGAAATGATTCGTCAAATTTACGAAAAAATTAAAATCGACTGATGGGTTTAATGGAAATCATAGAAACACATGCTCATTTAGATTATCCGGAATTTGACATTGATCGGGATGCCGTTCTCCAACGTGCTTCTGAAAATCATGTCAAGACTCTGATCTCCATAGGTACAAAACTCGAATCAAGCCAGCGAGCCGTGGCGCTGGCTGAGAAATATCCTCAAGTTTTTGCTGTAGTGGGCTGGCATCCCACCGATGTCGATGCTGCACCGGATGATGTAAACCCCCTCCTCCGCCCACTCGCACTGCACCCAAAAGTAGTCGCTATTGGAGAAACTGGTTTAGATTACCATCGTCTCCCCAGCCGTGAGCTTGGAGGTCCTAGTGATGATCAGAGTGCAGCCACTGGTGAGCCTAATGAGGTTGACCTTCAAAAAAGCAAGTTGGACAAAAGGTATAAAGAACGACAGGAAATCCTTTTCAGGCAGCAACTTGAGTTGGCCTCAGGTTTAGGACTAAATGTGGTCGTGCATCAACGTGACGCCTTTGATGACTGCTTGAGAATCATGACGGAATACGCAGGTAAAACCCGCGGGGTTTGGCATTGTTTTGTAAATGATCCGGAACATGCCAAGAAGGTGATAGCCATTGGATCCTCTATTTCGTTCACGGGGATTATCACATTTAAAAATGCGCAAACCATTGTCGAAACCGTTAAGGCGACTCCATTAAAATCTATCATGGTGGAAACAGATTGCCCCTATTTGGCACCAGTCCCTTTTCGAGGGAAACGTGCAGAACCTTGGCACACCAGACTTGTTGTGGAGAAAATAGCCGAAATCAAAGGCATTACGCCGGAGGAAGTGGCTCGCGTAACCACAGAAAATGCCCACCAATTCTTCAAGTTTAACCGCACGCCTTAAACAGCAGGAACCTCCTTGTTATCCAACGCTAAAAGGAATCATATCCACTAAGTTTTCGCTTTCCACTCCGCAGAAACGACTTTATAACTGGCCGATTCTATGTCTCAACCTACACCCATTGACGTAAATTACGTGTCCGTCCTTGCACGTCTCAATCTTAGCTCGGAGGAAACAGCGAGTTTTCAAACTCAACTTGAAAAAATTCTTTCTTACGTTGAACTCCTTGAAAAGGTCAATGTTGACGGTGTTGAACCTACGGCACATGCCATTCCCCGTTTTAACGTTTTTCGTGATGACATCGAAAAACCATCGCTCAACCCCGAGGTCGCTTTGCAAAACGCACCGCGGCAGGCTAACCAATTGTTCCTTGTCCCCAACGTAATCGACTAATTTTATGTCTCTGACTTTTGAACCTATTCACGTTCTCCGAAAGAAGCTTGTATCCGGTGAACTATCTCCTGTGGATCTTGCCCAAGAAACTTTGCAACGATTCCGTGAAGTGGAACCTAGGATCAATAGCTTTGTTGAGCTTAATGAAAAAAAGGTGCTCTCCCAAGCTGAGGCAACCGATATCCATTCTGGCCCTCTCGCGGGGATCCCAATCACTTTAAAGGACAACATTAATGTCACTGGGGAATCGTGCGGATGTTCATCAAAAATTTTGAAGGGGTATGTTGCCCCTTACGATGCAACTGTGACCACCCACTTAAAACGGGCAGGAGCCGTTCTTTTTGGTAGAGCAAACATGGACGAGTTCGCCATGGGTTCATCCACGGAAAACTCGAGTGTTAAAGTTACTCGCAACCCTTGGAATCTGGAAACCATACCTGGTGGGTCAAGTGGTGGCTCTGCAGCCTCCGTGTCTGCGGGACAAACCATCGCGGCTTTAGGTTCCGATACAGGTGGGTCAATCCGTCAACCAGCCGCTTTGTGCGGAGTTGTAGGGACCAAACCTACGTACGGCCGTGTTTCACGTTATGGTCTCGTGGCTTTTGCTTCGTCACTTGACCAAATTGGGCCAATCACCCGCGATGTGCGAGATGCGGCCCTTCTCACGTCTGTTTTGAGCGGGCTAGATTCAATGGATGCGACTTCACTTGACCTCCCCGTACCCGATTTCATGGCGAACCTAGAGGGCGGCGTGAAGGAATTGCGCATTGGCCTACCCAAACAGTATTTTATAAAGGGAATTCATCCAGAGGTGGAAGCCGCTGTTCAAAAGGCTATTAAAACTTTGGAGAGCTTGGGCGCTTCTGTGGTTGAGGTTGACCTCCCTCATACGGAATATGCAGTGGCCACTTACTACATTATCGCGACCGCAGAAGCTTCTGCGAATCTAGCGCGGTTCGACGGAGTTCGTTACGGGCACCGCACCGAAAAGGACGTGAATATCATCGATATGTACGGTGAAACCCGTGAGGAAGGGTTCGGCACTGAAGTGAAACGCAGAATTATTCTTGGAACTTATGTGCTTAGCTCTGGTTACTACGACGCTTATTACCTGAGAGCCCAAAAAGTCCGTACCTTGATCCGCCAAGACTTTACGAATGCCTTCAATAAATGCGATGTCATCCTGACACCCACCTCCCCAACTCCGGCATTTAAGATCGGGGAACGCACGGCTGATCCGCTTGCGATGTATCTTGCGGATATCTTTACCATTGCTGTTAATCTTGCAGGTACATGCGGCATTTCTATTCCTTGCGGGATGACGAGTGACAACCTTCCAATTGGCCTACAGTTGATTGGCAAACCATTTGATGAAGCAACTATGTTTCGCGCTGCCTACACCTACGAACAGGCTACGGATTGGCACAAAGCTCGCCCTAAGCTTTGATCTAAGTCTTTCTCCCCTCAATCGAGGGTTGAAGAATTCCTTGGCCTAGCTATTTACTCACCCCATTGGCGATTCTTGACGCCAAGCTGCAACATTTCGAAAGCTGACATTTGGCCGCTGCTCGATTTCTTTTTCCTCGCCGACTTATAATTTATCCCAGACAACCTTTTGTTGCATATGCAACAAAAGGTTGTC
>JAWXCD010000109.1:0-4206 GCA_034440535.1 Verrucomicrobiota bacterium
ACCCTGTTGAAGTCATGGAATAGGGAGGTTTATAAATTTAAAGTCTCTTTTCATCGTATCATTCCATTTATATCATTGGATTGCCGAGATGCCTTTATGGCCGGACGAAGTTGCGAAGCTTCCGTAGCCTTGGCGGGTTTGACAGGGCCTTTTGTTTTAGCCCTCCTTTATTTTCCCTTAAGCAAAATTCCTCATGTGGATTGGGGTGGAGGCATTATTTTAGCAGCTTGGATTACCTTATTTATTGCCACTTCTCCCTTTGGTAAGTCTTACGGGCACATGTTGATCTATGCGGTTTTTCGTAAAAAGCATCAGATGCCTCAACAGGGTGCTAAATTTCTTAACTCAAAGTTTTTCCTGCATGTGCTCAGGTGGAAAGAAAGTCTTTCTGAGGAAGCTTATTTTATTGCTTACTCCAGTTACGCGATTCTTTGGTTGTGTGGATTGTTTAAGTTTGGCGCCATCTTCACGGCTCTTCAGTACGCCTCGGTCAAGAGTGATTTGCTGTTGCACGAAAATCCTCCAGCCCGCTTTTATTTGGTTGTTCTTGTAGTTTTGATGGGAGTACTGCTGCTGCTTATTCCTTTAATTTTTATTCTCGTCCTCATAATTTCGAGCTTCTGGAAGTTCCTCGTTTCCTCCCGCATATCAAGGGAAAATCAATGGCGCAAAGCCAAAGAAAAAGGGCGCCCTTCCGAAGACCGGATTTCCTCGTTTCTGGACGAAACAACTTTGTTTCATGGGTTCGATAAACAGAAGTTGGAAACCGTGGCGCACTCTTTAAAATTTTTAACGGTGCCTGCGGGACAACTTGTAATACGTGAAGGCGATGCGGGAGATTTACTGTTTATTATTTGGTCGGGTGAAGTCACAGTTTTAAAAGAACAGGAGTCCGGTGAACAATTGCCGGTCGCTGGTTTGTTCACGGCCGATGTTTTCGGAGAGGTGGCACTTCTGGAGAAAACGAAACGCACAAGTTCCGTTAAAACTTCGCGCGATACCGAATTGCTCCTTGTCACTAAAGATGACTTCGAAAAGCTTATCGTTCCTGTGCTCGGCGAGGAAACAATCAAACAACGCATTCAAACTTCCGGATTTCTCAGGCGCACTGATTTGTTCCGAGACTGGCACCCACACGCTTTAAGTGCGGTAGCGCAATCATGTAAACTTCATAAGGTGCTGGGTGGCGAAAAGGTTATTCAGCAAGACCAAGCGAATGAGTTTTTTTATATCGTGTACGAAGGAAGAGTTGAGGTCCGTAAAGACGAGCAATTTGTTTCGGTTCTTGAAACCGGAGACTTTTTTGGTGAGGTCAGCTTGTTAAAAGGAGGAACGGCCACAGCGGACGTTGTTGCCCTTGGAGCCACATCCTTTTTTAAAATCGGACGTGAAGATTTCTTTAAGTTTATTACCAAGGATTTTCTGACGGGATATCTTATCGATCAGAAACTTCTTCAACGGACGGAGGTTTCCTTATGAAATCCTTCTTAAAATTAATTCCCATTGCGGTGTTGGTCTACATGACGGCCTACAACTTTCAATCGCTCAGGGTTGGTGTAACTCGGGAATGGTTTGAGATAAATCAAATTTGGACTCGGCGCGATATTAGGAAACTTGAGAAATTGGTCCTCACAGAATACAAAACTACGGGACAATATCCAGAAAACTTCACTTTATTTATTCGTTCAAAGTTGCGAGCTCGTTTTGTTGAATTGCAGTTTGATCCGGCAAGAGATCGATGGGGAACCCGTTATAAACTGACTCCTTTAAAAACTTCATTTAAGATTATTTCGGCTGGGCCTGACAGGGTGTTTTTTTCCGATACATCCCCGTCAGAGGACGATATTTTTCAAACTGTCTTTGTTCCAAACGAGCCATGAACCGAATTTCAACTGGTGCCCTTTATGGATGGTTGTCTGTGTTTTTGGCCGGGGTCTGGCTGTTTACATTAGTGTTACCTGCGGTTTCCGCCCCCGAGCCTCTTCCTGCGACGCCTGCAGTTGCCGTTCGCAAACAGTTTGGTGCTGACCCGGGGGTCATTCAGGAACTGCTCAATACTTTATATAGCAAGGCGCGTCAGGCCCTTCCCAACATAGCCACCGGATTGCTGGTTCTGCTCCTTTTCTGGATCGCCTCTCGGTTTTTTCAGCGACTCATGTCGAAAGCTATTGAACGAGCGCAACCCGGCCAAAGAAGCGTGCTTAATCTCATCCGCCAAACGGTTAAAGTCGCCTTGATGACTTTGGGAATCGTAACCGGTTTAAAAACAATAGGCATGGACATCTCGGCTATTGTTGCCGGTTTGGGTTTGACTGGGTTCGCGTTGGGATTCGCTCTACGGGACGCGCTTTCGAATCTGCTGGCAGGGGTTATGATTCTTTTGTACCGACCATTTAGAATAGGAGATTTTATTTCTGTGACTGGTTTTGACGGGACTGTGATCGATATTGATCTGCGTTACACGACCTTGACGCACAAAGATAAAAAATTCCTTCTTCCAAACTCCATGTTGTTTACTAACGCCATCATTCTCACACAATTGCCTGTGGAAAAAGATACTGTGTTATGAGTAGCAAAGCGATGGATCAATTAAGGAGCGCATTGGGCGAATGCGTTGATATTGAGGCGGCGGCTAGCGTTCTTTATTGGGACCAGGCCACCCATATGCCCGAGGGAGGAGCTCCGGCGCGAGGGCGGCAACTCTCAACACTTTCAAAAATCGCTCACGAAAAAATCACGAACCCAAAAATGGAGTCGCTTTTGATTGAGGCGGAAAATCAGTGTAATGATTTCCCTGAAGACTCATTCGAGCACTCATTCTTGCGAGTGGCACGGAGGAATTTTGAACGGGCGATTCAGGTGCCCGGTAGTTACGTCAAACGAGCGAGCCAGCTGCGCTGCGAATTGTATGACGTATGGACCAGAGCCCGGCCAGATAACGATTTCAAAAGGGTGTCTTCCCTTTTGAAGGAAAATGTGGCGCTGAGTGTCGAATATTCATCATTCTTCAAAGGCCATGCGCATGTGGCTGACCCACTTATCGATCACGCTGATGAAGGTATGACGGCGGAAATGATCAAAACACTGTTCTCCTCACTACGTCCCAGCTTGGTAAATCTGGTGAAAGAAATTACCGATGAAAAGCCTTTCGATGATGCATGTCTCCGGCAGAATTTTCCACTTCAGGCACAATGGTCATTTGGAGAGAAGATCATCCGCAAGCTTGGTTACGATTTTTCAAGAGGGAGGCAGGATAAAACGCATCATCCTTTCATGACCAGCTTCAGTATTGGGGATGTGCGGATCACCACTCGGTTTAAGGAGGATGATCTTTCAGAGGGGTTGTTCAGTACCATCCATGAAGCGGGACACGCGCTTTATGAACAGGGGATAAATCCCGAATATGAGGGGACATATCTTGCAGCTGGGGTATCAGCCGGAGTACACGAAAGCCAGTCGAGGTTGTGGGAAAACTTGGTGGGGCGCAGTCGTTCGTTTTGGGTTTATTTTTTCCCTATTCTTAAGGAAGCCTTTCCTGATCGGTTCCGGAACTTGACGCTGGATGAATTTTATAAGGCAATTAATCGGGTCGAAAAAACGTTGATCCGGACTGATGCAGATGAAGTGACTTACAACCTCCATGTGATGTTGCGATTTGATTTTGAAATGCAAATGCTTGAAGGAAAACTAGCCGTCGAAGATCTTCCTGAGGCGTGGCGAGAGAGGATTAAGTCAGACTTCGGGCTTATTGTTTCAGATGATAAGGATGGGGTACTTCAAGATGTGCACTGGTTCTCGGGGCCTGTGGGGGGAGTATTTCAAGGATATACCATCGGGAATGTGTTGGCTGCCGAGATATTTGAAAAGGTGACTCAAGCAATTCCCGATCTGCAGGACCAGATTGCGGTTGGGAACTTCGAAGGGTTGTTAAATTGGCTTACCCAAAATGTTTATAGGCACGGTTCAAAAATGCCGGCTGAACAGCTGATTAGGAACATCACCTCAGGTAAAGGTTTATCTTCGAAACCATTTCTGAATTATATCGAATCCAAGTATCGCACTTTGCTTCGGTAAAAGCCGAGAGACTCAAAACGTGGAGTGAGGTCACAAACCAATGGCGCTGATTGCCAATTGCACAAGGGCCCCTCTTCTGATTTAACCGCGTGTTTGATAAATCCGGCGAATCTCAGTGGCAGCAGCAGGGGG
>JAWXCD010000110.1:0-8048 GCA_034440535.1 Verrucomicrobiota bacterium
ACGAAGTATGCAAATCGCTTCCTCCTCCGTGCCGAATAGGGGAATTATGGGGAAATTCGGTTGGAACTCCTTGGGCTTGAAAAATGGAATTTTCATTTTTGCCTAACATGTATTAGACAGAAGTAATTCTGCCTATTTCCATGTAGTTCTGCCTATCTTTGTTAAGTTTTTTATGTATAAGAAACGCAAAATCAAATTGTTATGCCTGAAACGCAAGATTTTCATGACTGGCAAAAGCAGAAGTGATGTAAAATGAGCCCAGACTCCTTGATTGGGTAAGGGAAAGCAATACGGGAGGGTCATTGTTCCATCTGAAAAGAGAATGCCTAGGTGGACTGGATTCGGCGTTATAACTTTTTCCATAACAAGGGTTATTCCAAAAAATTTGGGAGCCTGGACATATCGGAGTTCATCATTTGGGCAGCTACCGCCCCGTCGATAGCACAGTTTAGAGGGCCGCCGGGGCAGGTTTTTCGTGTACTAACTGCAAAGTTACGAACGTGATAATTAAACGGTTCAGGAGGAATATAAGCAAGGCTAAAATATTGGGAGATGATGACTCACGGTCGTGAATGCTGTGGGCGTTATCAGAAAGGTTGATAAACCGCTTGTCAGGAATGGTAGCAGGCTTAAGGGTGGTGGTTATGTCAGATAAAACTGGGAAAGGATACAGGCACAATGTGGGGGCTGTTATTGTCAATGGACAGGACAGGCTCCTCATAGCGGCGCGGCGTGATTATCCGGACAGTTGGCAGTTTCCCCAGGGTGGAGTGGATAAAGGGGAGAGCGAGGAGCAAGCGATCATTCGAGAAGTGGGCGAGGAGCTTGGTACAAGCAAGTTTGAGATAATCAAAAAGTCTCAGACGAAACACACTTACACTTTCGCAAAGGGTACGGGGTTTTCGGGATATAAAGGGCAGGAACAAGTTTATTTTCTCCTACGTTTTACAGGGACCGATTCCGAAATTAATCTGCACACAAAGCACCAAGAATTCACCGCGTGGAAATGGATTCAACCGGTAGATTTCCCAATCAACTCGGCTTACAAACCGCGGCGTCCCATATACGCCAGTTTGATGAAAGAGTTTTTTGACGTCGATCTGGCATAAAATCGGCTCCCAAGTTTGCATGCGTTCTATAATTCATCTTTTAATTGCTGTTACTCCTTTTGCTACTTACGGACAAACCCAGTCGGGATCTGGGAGCCCGGCACCGACAACCCCAGCGTTCTCAGTTGATTCCCCGGTTCCCCCAGCCCCGCCCATGGTGCTTTCTCCGGCATCACAAACCTCAACGGATGCGACTACGGCTGAAACGAATACGCTCTCGACGGCGGGCACTAGCGAAACCGGCACTGCGACAAATACCTTCGCGTTTAAGTCCAAAGGGAAAGCACTCACCTTTAAAGAGATGATTGCCGTTCAGACATTACTGGACCGGAATAACTTTTCAGTCGGACAAATTGACGGCAGTACAGGCGGGAAAACAACAGCGGCTGTCAAAGCCTGGCAAACAAAAAGTCAACTTCCTGTTACCGGACAAATCGACGACGCGACCCTGCAAAGCCTCGGTGATCCTTCGATGGTTTTCACAACTTATACAGTGACCGCAGAGGATGGCGCAGACCTCGCTCAGGTTCCCAAGACATGGAAAGGGAAGTCGGAACAAAAGCAGTTGGGATACGAAACAGTTCTCGAGAAGTTATCAGAACGTTTTCATCTTTCGGAAAAGGCACTCAAAAAATTGAACGTCGCTGCCAAATGGCCTACACCAGCAGTCGGAACAGTTCTCACTGTGCCTTCGGTTGGACCTGCTTCTGGCGCCCCTGTCTCAGTAGCTGTTTCAGCTCTCGAAATAAACCAGAAGGATAAAACAGTCACATTACGCGATACAGCCGGTGGGGTTATTGGAATGTTCCCCTGCACAATCGCAAAGCAGAAGGGGAAACAACTCACTGGTGAGCATCAGATCGTCAATATTGTGCGGAACCCCGATTATACTTTTGATCCTGAACTTTTCAAAAATGATTCAGAGGAAGCCAAAGGAATGAAAGAAAAACTCACAATCCCTGCCGGAGCTAACGGGCCAGTGGGTACAACGTGGATTGGCTTGAACAAGGATGGATTCGGAATCCATGGGACACCAAACCCTGAATTAATAGGTAAAGCAGCGTCGCATGGATGCATTCGCCTCACGAACTGGGACGCCGAGAAGGTGGCGGGTTTGTCCGCCAAGGGTATGCCCGTGCGGATCGTCGAATAACCAGAGCCGTAATTCGGGTACTATTCCTCGAAATAAACCATGCGCCCACAGTTTTCGCACTGTGTGATCTCTTTACCGGATTTGGCGCTGTTAATCGTAGTGGGTGTCGCTTTCACGTTACACCCTGAACATGTTTGGCCGTGGACAATCGGGACAATGGCTGCGTCCTTTTTGCTGATCATGATCCGTTCATACTTTGAAAAAAGTGACGGGTCAATTTTACTTGAAAGCTCAACGCGTTCGGCTAGGAGGGCGGCAAGTTGAGTTGCGACAACCGCAGCTTTCTTGGTGAGCTCAACCATGGTTATAGCGGCATCGTCCTTATATTTTTTTACCCGCACCTCTTCCTCGGCGGAAAGTTTCTTCAGGTTCTCGTGTTCCTGCATCAATTCGAGTTCGCCGTCTTCGATAACCACGATATCTTCGGAATAACGTTTAACCTCGTGCGCTAAAGCCTGGTACTCTTCATTTTTGCGGGTTTGAAGTTGTTGCGTTTTGAACTTGGCAATGGAATCACGCTTGGACTGAACGTTGAGCTCGCTGTTCTTCCGAGTCGCTTCAACATGCCGCATTTTCAATTTCAGGTCCTCCATCGATTGAGACTGAGCCTTAAGCTTGTCGTTGATGGCCTTCTCCTCCTCTGGGATCTGTTTTTGCTCCAGTTTAAGGTAATTTATTTTCTTATCGCGGTCTTGGATGACAAGGAGTTGCTGGAGATCTGACAATATCATTTTTTTTTCCTACCACCTTCAGTCACGAAAGCAAGCGAAGGTATGGAAAGCTTTGACTATTGATTAAACCATCTCATTGTCGGAACCATGCCCGAAGGAAGCAAAATCAACCAAATGTTTGGTAAAATTGTACAAAAATACGATTTGGTGAATCATTTGAGTTCGGGAGGAATTGATTATTATTGGCGCCACAAAGTCGCGACCCTTGTGGTTAAGCTTAACCCCGCCCTCGTCCTTGATTTGGCGACAGGCACAGGAGACCTTGGCTTGGAACTGACGAGCAAAAAAGGGTTTAAGGGGAAAATCGTAGGGGCTGACTTCTGTTTTCCCATGCTTAAACGCGCCGTTGAAAAAAAGTTCACACCGGTTGTTCAAGCCGATGCCATGGGGTTACCCTTCCGAGATGGCGCGTTCGATGCCTCCATGATTGCTTTTGGCGTTCGTAACTTCGAAAACTTGGAGTGTGGCCTTAAAGAACTCCTCCGCACGTTACGACCTGGTGGCACTTTATTTATTCTCGAATTTTCCCAAGTCACCCTTTGGATGCGGCCCTTCTGTTATGTGTATTTAAAGTTTGTGCTACCGCTTCTGGCAGGAATCGTAACAGGACAAAAAGGTGCCTATCAGTATTTGGGTGGGTCTATTTTATCGTTTCCGAACCAAGAAAATCTTTCTCAAAAGGTCCGGAATGCGGGGTTTGAAACCTGTGATTATATAAACCTCACCGGGGGCGTGGTCGCGGTTCACATCGCCAAAAAGCCGGCTTAAAAAGCACCGTAAATCACTTCTTCTTCTTTTTCGGTGGAACCACCAGCTTCGGAAGTGATTTAGAGACCGGCACGTTAGGATCCAGAAATTCTCCACCCGCAATGGCGACAGACAAGTTCGGTTCCACTGTGAATCGAGGGTTTGAACCGTAGTTAGAAAAATACTTCGGCTCGCTTTGTTTACCTTCACGATTCACAACCGACCAGAGGTAAGTGCGCGGGCCCGTCTTAAATAGGACATGCAGAAACCCAACGCCATCAAAGCGGGCATCGATATTTTTCCGATGCATAAGCAACCCCAGCTTAAGGGTGCTCAAAATGGTGGAACTTGATGGGTCAGTAACTCTGACATACAGGCTTGGAGTCGAAAGGCGAGGATACTCAATTAATGTAAACTCACGGACTACTTCCTCACCCTTGTCATTAAATACGGGTGATTCCTGATTCCACAGAACTGTACCCTCCGACACTCCAATTCTTTTTGGCCTCGAAAGAGTCGACCTTCCATCTGGAAGAATTATGCGCGCGGTAATGCCGTATCCGCCTTCGGACCGGATAGCATAAGCGCTCGTAAGGTCGATAGATCGGACCGCTTCCTGGTTAGCCCCAATAATGATGGGTTCCATTTCTGGTAGATGTGCAACCGGAAGACGCATACCGGACTTTGGAGTGACATCAAAATTGAGCCAAGGAGCCCCGTCGACATCTTTTAAGATGACGTCCGCATTGGAGTAATTCTGTATACGCACACTCGCGATGATCGAGTCGTAAAGGAGCGCATCATTCTTTGAGATACTTAGGTCCACCGAAACCTGGGCTTGGCAGAAGGTGGGGATTAGCGATCCAAAACCAATAAAGCAAAAAATAATTCGGAGAAACACGTCCTTATATATGCATCAGAAAGAGATGAAAAACAATTGAAACATTAGGGACCCCTGCCCTGCGAGGTCGTGTGCGCTCAACGAGAGGTTCTCCAGTGTAAGAAGAACCTTGATCGACGGACGCAGCGCTTAGCGGTGTTCGCTTATTAGGCGATAGGGGCTGTTGCGAATTTCGAAATGGATTTCACAACGACGTTTCTCGTGCCTTCACCACTGGGGAGCTTAGCTGTTTCGCCTGGCTTTTTGCCAAGGAGCGCCTGACCCACAGGAGTGAGATAAGAGACGATGTTTTTCTCGGGATCACTGTCCCAAGCGCCAACGACTACAAACTTCTCGGTAACTCCATCCCCTTCGATCTCTGCGATTGTACCGATAGAAATTGATGCGGTGTCGGGATCGTCATAGGACATTCCGCGGGCGCGATCGAGATCCTGCTCAAGTTCTGCGCGGCGACGGGCGAGGACTTTCTGCATTTCCTTAGCCGCTTTAAATTCGTGGTTTTCCCGAAGATCCCCATAACTCTTTGCGATTTCGATTTCGCGGATGTTCGCTGGCACCTTTTCATTGATAAGGACATCCAGTTCCTTTTTGCGCTTTTCCAAGCTTTCCCAAGAAACGTGAAGGACGGCAGATTTCTGTTCCTGCTGCGCGCCCCCGCTCACCTGAGCTTCAACTTCAGGAAACACCTTGATCAAACGGGCAAGCAACGACCGTTTGTTTAATTCTTCGAAAGCTGGGGAAATCTGAAGAGTCCTGACGAGATCTTTGACTTCTTCAATATCAGCATGGGCGACAAGATCCGCCACCAAGTTTTTCTGGTCCATCAGGAAATCATGCAACTTCCCGCCAAACTTTCCTTCTCGTGCGAAACGATCTTGGTCGAGAACCGCAAACACAGCCGAAAGCAGACGCGCGTTAAAGAGCCCAGCCAAATCTTGGGGCCTTTCCCGAAGGAGCCATAAGAGCAGAGAAGAACTCGCCGAGTTTTGGCGAAGCACCTTTTCGATTTGGTTTTTCACACCCTCTTTATGGCCTTCCTCAGTCAAAAAGTCAGCGATGTCAGGAATCAGTTTTCCATCGACCACATTCATCAGGTCCAAAAGGTTTTGCACCCAAGTTTCAGGCCGAGCTTGTTTGACCACATTAAGAATCCTCTTGTGACGAGCCGCTGGCAGGTCATTAAAGAGTTGGCGAAGGGAGGTGACACGCTGTACCAAAGCCACAATTGATGCGGGCTCTGGTATGGAATCCCCTGCCGCTGCTTTAAGTTCATCGCGTAACAAAGCTAATTCGATCGCATTGTTTATATTGGACGATTTATTGCGTTGGATCGTATCACTTATAATAGGCAATACAGTTTTAAGGTGCTCTGCCGTAGGTCCAATTTTAAGCAAGTCTTGGGCGCTATTAATATGCGACTTAATTCCTGAAGAAGCGGAAAACGAAGCAATAGCTTCAGCGGTGAGATCAGCAGGCGTATCGCGGAGCACGAACGGATCGGCTTTTTTAACCGGTGTAATGAACATCGGATTTTTTTTGATTGCCGCTTTGGCCTTTGGCCAAATCTTTTTCCATTCGTCCGTTGTGTAAAATGAAGTGAAAAGATTTTCAATTTGAAAAGAATTTCCCGAGTGCGTCGGAAAGGATTCAAGAATCAAACGCATAAACTCAGCAGGATCAGCTTCAGCAAGCTTCCTTAGCCCGGCCGCGTCAGTCGCTTGTTTGACCTGAATATGATTAGCGTGCAGGACAGCGAGCGTATCGGCCGCGTAAGCTAACTGCATGGGGTGCGCCTTTTTATCAGTAAAATCAATAATGATTTGAGCTGTTACAAAGTCGTGGCCTTTGACTTGGCCAAACCCCCAGCTTTTATGGGTGACATAAGTACCTACAGGAACGGTTGAAAGCTTAT
This sequence comes from Verrucomicrobiota bacterium, assembly GCA_034440535.1. Taxonomy (GTDB): domain Bacteria; phylum Verrucomicrobiota; class Verrucomicrobiia; order JAWXBN01; family JAWXCD01; genus JAWXCD01. Next base: position 6,554 of record JAWXCD010000110.1, read on the forward strand.
CAAATTGCACTTGGGTCAGCTTGCCTGCAGTTACAAGCTTTTTAAGATCATCGGTCATAGACGCAACACAATGCTAAAAGATACATAAACTCGCAAGTGTTTCTTTTTGATTCTGAACAATTGTGGAAATAATTTTGATGAACAAGTTGACGAGAGCCTGATTTTTCATTAACTATCTAGGCTTCATTCAAGGACAGATACCCAAGTGGCCAACGGGGGCAGACTGTAAATCTGCTGGCTTACGCCTTCGGTGGTTCGAATCCACCTCTGTCCACCATTTCTTTTTCACGACCACTTACTTCCCCCTCGCCGGTTAAATTTATCCATGAAACTACGTTTCTTGTCGTGAAATCTTAGGATGCTGGAAGTAAATGTATAAAAACTGAATGATTTTCCTTTAAAGAGATGTAATCTTTTTCACATGAGTACTGCTACCCAAAATTTAAATGACGTGTTTCCGCACATTGATGCGGCCACACAAGAATGTATCACAGACGAACAAGCCGAATTTTTCCGAAAAAACGGATTGCTCCTTATTCGTAATGTTCTGCGCGGGGAAGAGCTTAAGAGCCTTCAGGATCAAACTTTGCCGTTTGTCGAAAAAGCCATGGCAAGTAAAGTCATCGATCCTGACTATTTTTACACAAAGCACGCTGCTACTAAGCAGGAAATCCCATTTCGGATTGAATTTGTTGTGGATAAAACCAAAGCTGGAAAAGCTTTAGGTGGTCATCCTTTCATTTTAAAGAGCGTAGAAAAACTACAGGGCCGTAATTTTATCCCTACTTGGGATAGCATGGTCTTTAAAAAGCCAGGGGCAGGAGCCGCGATCGCTTGGCATCGTGACGCAGGGGTTAATAACGATTACCATGGCCCTCAAATTTTTAACGTCGACTTCTATCTAGACGGTTCCGATTTGTCGAATTGCCTTTGGGGCATTCCCGGATCGAACCTTTGGAGCGCAGATGAAGCGGGTGAGCGGATCAAGTTCCTCAACGGAGGCAAGGACGTTGATTTCACCATGAGCACAGGTGGGAACTTTAAATTTGACGGAGCTGTGCCTATCCCGGTCAATCCCGGGGACGTTTTGTTGCATGACGTATTGGCGCTCCATGGATCACCTCCTGCTGAAAGCAAATTGCGACGTGTTCTTTATTATGAATACCGCCCTATGTTAGCGGAATTGAATCACGGCCCGCACACCCTCGAGTACGTCGCCAAAAAGCAGCGCATGCTTTTACACATGCTCAGAGATCGTGCCCAAGCCGATTATGTAGATAAATCGGAACAGTCTTACCTATATAATCCCGAATCCGCTTACGGCGTTCTTCCATTGGCCGAAAACGAGAAGTTAGAATCGTATCGGTATGCGCATGCCGATTATTGGCGGAAGTAAACGTTGGGGGTTTGCCCTTTGGGCCATTGGCGCAACCCCTTTGGGGTTGTGTGTGAGTTAACCTGTACCCAGGGTTTCTCGATGCCGAGCAACCCTGGG